>CAYZMV010000027.1:0-10890 GCA_964479635.1 uncultured Clostridium sp.
AGAATCGGTGGTAACATGGTTAAAAAAATGATACAACAAGCTGAAAGTCAAATGAAATAAGTTTATTAACAATGTTGAATTTATGGCAGAAGTATTTTTCTTGTTTTTATTATGTTTTATTTAAACATACATAAAGGCAGGAGATGTGCTCCTGCCTTCTTCAATTTCTAGGACCAAGGGGACAGACCCTAAATCCTACTTTTCTGGTTCTAATAATCCATAATTCTTGCTATCTTTTAATTTGAATAATACATTTACTTTGTTTGTTTCTTGATTTATAAATGTTATAAATTTATCTTGTGGTTTTTCTTGCAATTTTAATTTTGCATCTTCTGGTGTTATTGGCTTTATATCATAATATATTGTTTTAATTATTTCATTGTCAATTTCTACTCCATTTTCGAATTTTCCTACTATGGATTTTATGGAATCATCTTTAATGGCTTTATCTTTTCTAGTTTTCCACTTTCTTATTTGTCCTTCAAGAATATCCATATCTTTATCAATCGATGCATACATATCTTTATGAGATGTTACTGCTCTATATGTATCTTGTTTTACTTTTACACTTATTTCGGCAATCTGTTCTTCTCTTTCTGTTTTTATTGTAACAATTACATCAATATCCCCATCAAAATATTTTTCTATTCTTTCCATTTTCTTTTCAACATAGTCTCTTATTGCTTCTGTTGCTTTAACCTCTTTACCTGTTATTGTTATATTCATACAAAAAACCTCCTTTATTGTAATATGATTATATATGAATTAAAAGGATTACGCAATACTATTTTTAATAAATTAAAATTTGTATTCTTTCTCTAATTTTTCTTGCAAATAAATTTTTGATATTATTTCTAATTCTTTTATTGTTTCTTTTGGTACTTCAAATGAAAAGATTTTTTTCTCATTTGCAAGTATTATATATCTAATTGCATCTTTTGTTGTACTTGATATTTCTATTGCTCCTTTGTCTTGTTTACTACATTCTGAGCATTTGAATCCACTGTCTCTAAAACTAAAATATGTCAAATTTTCTTTAGTTTTACAATTCTTGCATTCATCTATGATTGGTCTATATCCTATTATGGATAGTAGTCTTAATGTGAATACTGAATTTATAAGGCTTAAATCTTTATCTGTTTCTGATATCATATATAAAGTATTTAAAAATAGTTGCATTACTTTATATGTACTTTGATTTTCTGTTGTTACATCATTTATTATTTTTGTTATGTGTGATGCATATTTTAGCTTGTCCAAATCTGTTCTTATATTATAAAAAATTTCTATTGTTTCACACGAATTTATAAAATAGGTACTTCCACCTTTATACAATATATATTCTCCAAAGCACAAAAATTGAGTAGGAGCCATAAGAAGACTCCTAGGTCTTCTTGATCCCTTGGCTACTGCCTCAATTTTACCGAATATTTGGTGTTAATATTGTTACTATTTTATCAAAATCTGCTACTGTTTTTTCCGCAATTATTATTCCCTTCGTTTTTACTAACTTCATAATTTTTCGCCTTCATATTTTCCTCTATATCCATTATCTGTTTTAATTCTAAAAATGTATTTATATCTCCTGTATTTTTAAAGGTATTCCATGCAATTTCTTTTATCATATGCCTTCATCTCCTTGATTTTTTGTGCAAAGAATTAATCATCACACCTTTAATTTTAGCTTTTGTATTTTTAATAGTTTTTATTCACTTTTAAATCTTTTTAATATACTTTGATTATTTTGCCAATCCTCTTTTACTTTAACCCATAATTTTAAATTTATTTTTGTGCCTAATATTTTTTCCATATCTTGCCTTGCATACATTCCAATTTTTTTTAGCATTGCTCCATCCTTGCCTATGACAATGCCTTTGTGAGTTTTTCTTAAAACATATATTGTGGCTTCTACATCATAAATATTTTCGCCTTTAGTAGTTTTTCTTAAATTCATTTTTTCTACTTCTACAAGTATACCGTGAGGAACTTCTTTATCTAGTAATTTTAATGCTTTTTCTCTTATGGTTTCCTCCATAAGTTGTCTTGCAGTTTGATCTGTATATTCTTCTATATCATAATATGCTGGTCCTTCTGGAATGTGCTTTTCTATTTCGTCTAATATTTTATTTGTGTTTTCACCTTTTATAGCTGATACTGGAATAATTGCTTCAAAATTATATTCTTTTCTATATGTATCTATTATTTTTAATAATTTTTCTTTTTCTATTAAATCTATTTTATTAATTATTAATATTGTTTTTTTATTTTTTTCTTTTATTTTTTCTAGTATTAAACTATCACCTTTGCCAATTTTATCTGATGTTGCTTCAACAATAAATAACAATACGTCAACATCAGGAATTGTCTCCCAAGCTGTTTCATTCATTGTTTCACCTAATTTAGTTTTTGGTTTATGTATTCCCGGAGTATCAATAAAAATTATTTGAGAATTTTCCCTGTTTACTATTGCTTTTATTGCAGTTCTCGTAGTTTGTTTTTTATCTGTAGTTATGGCAACTTTTTCGCCAACTAAATTATTTATTAATGTAGATTTACCTACATTTGTTCTTCCTATTATTGATACAAAACCTGATTTGAAATTACTCATTTTTCCTCCATTTTTTCATTGTATATCTTTTATCCATATTTCAAACTCTGCATCGCTTGGCATTCTTAAATCTCCTCGTGGCGACAAGCTTACAGTTCCTACTTTTGGTCCATCTGGCATTGGATTTCTTTTAAATTGCTGACTAAAAAATCTCTTTATAAATATTTCTAGCCATTTTTTTATTTCTTCTTTGCTAAATTTTTGGTCAAATGTTTTACAAGCAATATAGTATATTTTTTTTGGTGATGCACCATATCTTAAAAAATGATATAGGAAAAAATCGTGCAATACGTATGGTCCAATTAAGCTTTCAGTCATTTGTTTTATATTGCCTTTATCATCTGGTGGTAATAATTCTGGCGATATTGGTGTGTTTAAAATATCATATATGGTTTTTTTGCATTCTTCATTTTCATTTGTGTCAGCAACCCATTTAATTAAATATCTCACTAGTGTTTTTGGAATACTATTATTTACTCCATACATACTCATTTGGTCTCCATTATACGTACACCATCCGAAGTGCAAGTTCCGATAAGTCACCTGTCCCTATGACTATTGCATTTTCTTTATTGGCTATGTCCATTAAAATTTGAGTTCTCTCTCTTGCCTGTGCATTTTCGTATGTTGTATCACGTTTATTTTTATCATAATCTATATCTTCAAAATGTTTTATACATACCTCAGTTATATCAATTTCTTTTAATGTGGCCTTATATCTTTTAATTAGATTTTTAGCATTTTCATACGTCCTTGAGCTTGTACCAAAACCTGGCATTGTTACTGCGATTATATTTTCATTTGAAATGCCCAATATATTATATGCCTTTAATACCACTAGAAAGGCAAGGGTAGAGTCAAGTCCTCCTGAGATTCCAATTACAACTTTGTTTATTTTTGTATGCAATAATCTTTTTGCTAATCCATAACTTTGGATGTTCAATATTTCATTACAAATTTCATTTATTTTTTTTTTATCGGTTGGAACAAATGGATATTCTTCATATTCTCTTTCCAAACTATTTATATTATCTTCAATTTTTACATATACTATTCTATATTCTGATGTACTTATATTTCCCATATAACTTATATTTTTTATTCTGTCATTCATTATTCTTTTAGTATCAATATCTGTATATATCAAGTTGCTTTCAAAATCAAACCTTTCGTTTTCTACAAGGCATTTTCCATTTTCATAAATCATACTTGCACCTGAAAATACTGTATCTGTAGTTGATTCGCCTACTCCACTTGACGTATATACATAACCAGAGATTGTTTTAGCTGATTGTGCTTTTACTAAATCCTTTCTATATTCATTTTTCCCTATAATTTCATTACTTGCTGATAAATTAAAAATTATTGTACCTCCGTTTAGGGCAATTTTATTACTTGGGGACTCAACTGCCCATAAGTCCTCACATATCTCTATTCCAAAACATATATCTTCATTTTCTTGATCCTTGAATAATAAATCTATACCAAAAGGAATTTTTTTACCAAACAATGATATCTCTTTTTGTTTAGCATTTTTGCTAGATGCAAACCATCTTTTTTCGTAAAATTCCGCATAATTAGGAATAAAAGTTTTAGGCACTATTCCCAAAATTTCGCCTTTTTGAATAACAACGGCTGTATTAAACAACTGATTTTCAGTCTTTAGTGGCATACCTAATATACTGATAATATTAAGATTTTTTGTTTCCTCTAAAATCTGTTTTAATCCACTTTTTGATTGTTCAATTAATATATCTTGGTGAAATAAATCTTGGCAAGAATATCCTGTAATAGATAATTCAGGAAAGCATACAATTTGCACCTTATTTTCTTCGGCATTTTTTATTTGATTAATTATCTCTTGCACATTAAAATCTACATCTGCAACTTTGAGTTTTGGAACTACTGCTCCACATCTTACAAAACCATATTCTTTTAGCATATTCTACCACCTTTATAGCCTTTCCATTTTATTTTAACACATATTTTTATTTTTGCAATATCACTTTATTTTATACAAGAAAAAAACGGGTATAACCCGTTTTTTTTGTTATATTGTTATAGTATGATGCAGATTAATCCTCCGCTTCCTTCATTTATTATTCTTTCTAGTGTCTCTTGTAGTTTTTCTTGTGCATCTTCTGGCATTCTGCATAATTTATTTTGTAGTCCTTCGTTTACTAATTCGTGTAGATTTTTTCCAAATATGTTTGATTCCCATATTTTTATTGGGTCATTTTCAAATTCTGATAATAAATAATTTACTAACTCCTCTGATTGTTTTTCGCTTCCAACTATTGGCGATACTTCTGTTTCAATGTCTGCTCTAATCATATGTATAGATGGTGCTTTTGCTTTCAATCTTACTCCAAATCTTGAACCCTGTTTTACCATTTCTGGTTCTTCTAGTATTAATTCTTCCATAGAAGGTGTAACTATTCCATATCCTTTCTGTTTTACCTGTTCTAATGCTACTGCAACCTTATCATATTCTTTTTTGACTTTTGATAGATTGGCAATAGTTGAGAATAAATCCGCTTCATTTTGGACATTTACTCCTGTTATTTCAGTTAATACTTGATAGAATAAATTGCTTTGAAGCTGTATATCTAATGTTACAGATCCATTTCCAAGATTTATTTCTTTAATTGTAGTTTGGTCAACAATTTCTGATGTATTTATTTTTTCTATTCCTATGTTTATATTTTTAACTGCATTTGTATTTTTAAATGCTTCTTTTATATTTTTATATAATTCTTGTTTTAGTGGATGTTCATCTGATAGTCCATCTACCCATCCCGGAAAATTTAAGTTGATTCTTTCTACTGGAAATTCGTATAGAATTTTACCAAAGATGTCATTTACATCTTCCATATTTAAATTAGTACAATCTGTAGGAAGCACTGCTACTCCATATTTATTTTCCAATGTTCTTGCAAGTTCTTTGCAATAGTCTGAATATGGATTATTTGTATTTAACACAATTACAAATGGTTTATTTAATTCTTTTAATTCTTTTACAACTCTTTCTTCTGCATCAATATAGTCTTCTCTTGGTATTTCTGTTATACTTCCATCCGTTGTAACTAATATTCCTATTGTAGAATGTTCTGTAATAACTTTTTTTGTTCCTACTTCTGCCGCAACTTCAAATGGTATTTCTTCGTCTGACCAAGGTGTTTTTACCATTCTTGGTACATCATTTTCCATATATCCGAAGTGCATTATTTACTAAATATCCAACGCAATCTACCAAACGTGTTTTTAACTTTAAATTTTCTCCTATTGTAATTTCAACTGCTTCATTTGGCACAAATTTTGGCTCTGTTGTCATTATAGTTCTTCCTGCTGCGCTTTGTGGAAGTTCATCTCTTGCTCTTTCCTTTTTATATGTGTTTTGTATGTTTGGTATAACAAGTAAATCCATAAAATTTTTTATAAATGTAGATTTACCAGTTCTAACAGGTCCGAACTACTCCAACATATATATCTCCGTCTGTACGATTAGCAATGTCCTCATATATTTCTAGATTCTCCATAATCTAATTCCCTCCTAATAAAATGTTTGTACAATTAAACTTTAATAAATGTATATTAGGATAAGAACATTATTATTACACTTTTTTTATGTTTTTTTTTTTTAGTGCTATTTTTTTAATATTGTGCTTGTTATTTTTGTTTTTATATTTGTAGGCCATTATAATTAGAACAAACAAATTCCCCATATTTTGTTGTATCTTCCTTTTTTGGTATTTTTTTATCTTTTCTCATATAACCACCTCTATTTGTATTATTAGTCTATTTAAGTTTAATTATTCAAATTGTTGTTTGAGAAATGAGATTTGAGAAGTGGAATGTGAGAAAAATGTTTTTAAAGTTTTCTGAATACTCCGCCTACTACTCCAAGTATTTTGCAATCTGGCACTATTATTGGATCCATTGAACTGTTTTGTGGTTGTAACCTTATATGATTTTTTTCTTTATAAAATGTTTTTACTGTTGCTTCATCTCCTATTAAAGCTACTACTATTTCTCCATTTTTTGCTGTACTTTGTTTTTTTACTAATATGTAATCTCCATCTAAAATTCCTGCCCCTATCATACTTTCTCCGCGTACTGTAAGCATAAAGCTTTCGCTATTCCCTACAAAATCTATTGGAATAGGAAATGTATCTGTAACATTTTCTACTGCAAGTATTGGTTCACCTGCTGTAATTTTGCCTATTACTGGAACATCTACTAACTCTTTTCCGTTATATATTGGCTTAGGGCTAGATGCTTCATTGTCTGCAAGTCCACCTTTTAATAATTTTAAAGTTCTTCCTTTTTGGCTTTCTTTTTTAATGTAACCCTTTTTTGCAAGTTTTGCTAAATATCCGTGAACCGTTGCAGTTGAGCTTAAACCTACTGCCTTGCCAATTTCTCTTACTGATGGCGGATATCCTTTTTCTTTTACTTGTTTTTCTATAAATTTAAGTATTGCTCTTTCTCTTTTGTTTAAGTCAATCATTTCTTCATTTTTCAATATAATCACTCCCGAAAATATATTTGCCTATATATTATCATACAAACAAACGAATGTCAAACAAAAGTTTTTATTTTTTTTAATCAAACCATTCCATTTCCCAATCTAAAAATTTTACTGTATCTCCCTCTTTTATTCCCATAGCTTTTAATCGCTCTTCTACACCTAAAAATCTAATGCTTTTTTGGAAATAATATAATGATTCATTGTCTTCTAAATTTGCCTTGCTCATTATTTTTTCGATTGCTGGCCCTTCCACAATATACATATCATCTTCTTTACGTACTTTAAATCCTTGTTCTTCTTCTTTTAATGTATATACTACTTTTTCTTCAGTTTCTTCTAAATCTTCTTTTGGAAGAGTTTTTAAAATTTTAGATACATAAGCAAATAGTTCTTTTAGACCTTCTCCTGTTACTGCAGATATTTTAAATATTTCTATATGTTTTTCTTTCGCAAGTTTTTCTAAATTTTCATATAGAGTTTTATCTTGCATACTATCTATTTTATTTGCAACTATTATTTGTTTTCTTGTGCTTAGTTTTTCACTGTATTTTTTAAGTTCTTTATTTATAATTTTAAAATCTTCTACAGGATTTCTTCCTTCTGAACCTGATACATCTACGATATGAAGAAGAAGTCTTGTTCTTTCTATGTGTCTTAAAAATTTTAATCCTAGTCCTAGACCTTTACTTGCTCCTTCAATTATTCCTGGAATATCTGCAATTACAAAGCTATCTCCATATTCTGTTTTTACTACTCCTAAATTTGGCTCTAATGTTGTAAAATGATAATCGGCAATTTTAGGTTTAGCAGATGTAACTACCGAAAGAATAGTAGATTTACCGTACGCTTGGAAATCCTATTAATCCTACATCTGCTATAAGTTTTAATTCAAGTATTACTTCTTTTTCTATTCCTTTTTCTCCGTTTTGTGAAAATCTTGGAGCCTGTCTTGTAGATGTTGCAAAATGTGAATTTCCTTTTCCCCCTCTACCTCCCGGGAGAATTAACTCTACTTGTCCTTCTTTTGATAAATCTGCAATTAGTTTTCCGAGTTTTGCCATCCCTTACAACTGTACCTATTGGAACTTTTATATATAAATCTTCACCTGATTTTCCGATAGCATCTATTTCCACTACCGTTTTGTCCATTTTCAGCTTTATATTTTTTATTATATCTAAAATTAATTAATGTATTAGAATCTGGATCTACTTCAAAATAAATGTCCCCGCCTTTACCGCCATCTCCTCCGTCTGGTCCGACCTGCTGCTATATATTTTTCTCTTCTGAAACTAATTGCTCCATTTCCACCATCTCCAGATTTAATTATAATTTTTGTATAATCTACAAACATTCTATTCTCCTTAACATACTCATTTTTCTTTTATATTTTTAACATTATATATTATTTTTATTAATATTACAACATCATATCTTAAAAATTAACTGTAAAATATTTACATTTTGTCTTTTAGTATGATATAATTGGTTTGCCTTTCTCCAAAAGGTAGAAAGGAGGTTAATACATTTATGCAAAACATCTTCAAATTAGTAGCTTTGGTATTGATTCTTTTAATCATAAAAGAATTTGGTACATAAGGCAAAAGGCAGTAGTTACAGCTACTGCCTTTTTTAATACATAAATGCAAAACCTTTTTAATTAGTTCTTAATAGTTATTATAACTTCGTTTTGTATATTTGTCAATATTTTTTCTATAAAATTCCAATTTTTTGTTTTACATCTTCTATTGTTTTTGATGCCAATTTTCTTGCATTTTCTGCACCTTTTGTATATATTTCTTTTAAGTATTCTTTATTATTTAATATTTCCTTATACTTCTCTTGAATTGGTTTTAATTTATCAA
Source organism: uncultured Clostridium sp. (assembly GCA_964479635.1). Lineage (GTDB taxonomy): Bacteria > Bacillota > Clostridia > TANB77 > CAG-508 > CAG-452. Next base: position 9,003 of record CAYZMV010000027.1, read on the forward strand.
TAACAGAATTTGCAACTGCTATTTTAAAATCCCCATATCCTTTGCCGTTAAATTCTTTTTCAATTTCATTCATTGATTTGTCAGTTATTGCTGAATATATTTGCATTAAATTACTTACTCCCGGTTTGTTTTCTGGATCAAATTTTATTTTATTTTCAGAGTCTGTTACTGCCTTTTTAAATTTTTTAAGTATTACTTCTGGTTCATCTTCTAAAAAGATTACATCATTTAAATTTGTAGCACTTTTACTCATTTTACTTTTAGGGTCTTGAAGTCCCATAATTCTAGCGCTTTCTTTTCTTACATAAGCTTCTGGTATGACAAATGTTTTTCCATAAAGGTTATTAAATCTTTCGGCAATATTTCTTGCTATTTCTAAGTGTTGCCTTTGGTCGTCTCCTACAGGAACTAAATCTGCTTGATATAACAAAATATCTGCTGCCATTAATACTGGATATGTAAATAATCCTGCATTTATATTATCTGCATTCTTTGCTGATTTATCTTTAAATTGAGTCATTCTTGAAAGTTCGCCCATATATGTATAACAATCTAATATCCATCCTAATTCTGTATGTTCTTTTACTTGTGATTGCAAAAATATTGTATTTTTATTTGGATCAAGACCTGCTGAAATATATATTGCCAATATTTTTAATGTGTTATTTTTTAATTCCTCTGGATTATTTCTAACTGTAAGAGAATGCATATTTGCAATCATATAATAGCAATCATATTCTTCTTGCATTTTTACCCAATTATCTATTGCTCCTAAGTAATTTCCAAGTGTTAATTTTCCCGTTGCTTGTATTCCACTTAATATTATTTTTTTACTCATTTCTTTTTCTCCTTCATTTTTAACTGTCTTATATATTAATAGGATTTAGGAGTCTGTCCCCTAAATCCTACCTAAATCCTATTTGTTTTCTACTGGATAAACACTTACTTGTTTTTTGTCTCTTCCTTTTCTTTCAAATTTAACTGTTCCATCTACTACTGTATATAAAGTGTCATCACTACCTTTATTTACATTAATACCTGGATGTATTTTTGTTCCTCTTTGTCTCACTAATATATTTCCTGCAAGAACAAACTCGCCGTCAGCTCTTTTTACACCTAAACGTTTTGACTCACTGTCTCTTCCGTTCTTTACACTACCTTGACCTTTTTTATGTGCCATTTATAATTCACTCCCTTCTAGCTTTAAAATTATCTATAGTCTTTTACTTAAATTCTATTATGCGTTAGCTTTTTCTTCTTTTTTTGTTGTTTCCTTTTTTGTTGTAGTTGTTTTAGTTGTTGTTTTCTTTGCTGTAGTTGTTGTTGATTTAGTAGTTGCCTTTTTTTCTGCTGGTTTTGTTTCTTCTTTTTCAGCTGTAGCTTTAGTTGTTGGAGTTTTTATTGATGTTATTTCAACCTTTGTATATGGTTGTCTATGTCCCTGTTTCTTTCTTTCATTCTTCTTAGCCTTCATTTTGAAAACGAGAATTTTTTTACCTTTTCCATGTGCTACTACTTTTCCTTCTACTTTAACACCTTTTACATAAGGGTTACCAACTTGTACTTTTCCATTATCAGATAATAATAATACTTTATCAAAAGTAACCTTTTTTCCTTCTTCTACATCTAATTTCTCAAAAAATACTACATCTTTTTCTTCTACTTTGTATTGCTTTCCACAAGCTTCAATTAATGCATACATTTTTATTGCAACCTCCATTTTTAATACTCGCTAAGATTAAATTTAGGTAGTTACTTTTGTAACATTTAATACCTAACTTATGCGGCTTACAAATGAATATTCTACCATAGTTTATGTTGTTTGTCAAACATTTTTTTAAGAATCTATTTTAACTTCATTGAAAGTAATTTTGATATTCCGTTTTCC
>CAYZMV010000028.1:0-10794 GCA_964479635.1 uncultured Clostridium sp.
AGAGCTGCAACGGCAAGCGGGCTGTGTAATAATTTTTGTAGAATGGCTGATATTATTATTACTGCAAGTGGAAATGCAAAAAATATTAATAATGTATTCATAAAATTACCTCCATATGTATTTTTTATATAATATGTAATTTTTTCTGTTTTTGTTAATCTATATCTGCATACAAATTACAATTTATTTTTATTTTTTATTTGCTTTTTTTATTTTTTATGATAAAATATTTATCGTACTAAAGATATTTTTAGGAGGATTTGTTATGGAATTTAAAAAATGTGTTCGTTGTGGATGTTTTTTTATATCAGATAATGATGTTTGTTGTAATTGTGAATCGCGTGATAAGATGGATTTAGCAAAACTAAATTCTATTTTAGACGATAATTATAATATAGGTTCTATACAAGATCTTGCTAATTTAAGCGGTGTAAATATTAATAATTTAAATAGATTTATTTCAAACAAAAAAATTTCAAGATTAAATATTAATTTATAAATTATATAAATTATAAAAAGAAACCCAATTTTAACTAAAAGTTGGATTTCTTTTTTACTATACAACAAGTTTCAGCTTCCTTGGGCTGTGCGGTTTGCAAAGCAAACCTGCACATATGGCGAAGCCACTTTTCTTATATTTGATACAGTATTTTAAATTCCATCTAATCCATTTTCCAAATTATATAAATTTTTAAAGCCATCTTTTTTTAGAATTTTTATAGCTTTTTTGCTTCTTATTCCGCTTTTGCAATATACAATTATTGTCTTTTCTTTGTCTCTTAATTTACAATCACAGCATTTTTCTAATTCATATAATGGTATATTTATAGCTCTATTTAAATGTCCTTCATTATACTCTTGAGGGCTCCTTACGTCTAATAAAATAGCTTCTTCATTTGTTTTCATTATTTGTTTTATTTCTTCAATACTTATGTTTTCATTATTCCTATAACCTTTGAACACCTGTAACAAATTTTTTATACTCATATTTTATCACCTATACATAATTACAAAAACTCCATTTTAGTTTTTAATGGAGTTTTTAATTATTATATTATATGATTTTCGTTTATTTTTGTTCATTCTTATTTTGTTTCAATATTTTGTAAATCCTTTTCAAATTTTTCTGTAAGTATTATTATTGTAAGTAAATACAACATCATTGATATAGGCATTGTTAATAAATTAACTGGTATTCTAGTAATTGTATATACACTTAACATTAATAATTGTACTAAAACTATTGAAAGAATTGTAATTAATGAAACCTTTAATAAGCCTAATTTTTTATATCTTATCAAATAATATGCAAGTATCACTATTGATGTTATACATACTGGTAAAATATATGGTGATATTATATCAGTACCTTTAATTTTAGGATTATTTGTTACTAATAAATCATCTGTTGTTAATTCCAAACTGTACTTTTCGTTAATTTTTGAAATTAAATTGTTTAATTGATCTTCTTGGACTGATTTTGTTGTTATTAAAATGTCATACTTTAAATCATTTACTTGTCTTATTTTTACTTTGTTTCCAAATACTTCTGCTATTATATTTTGAACATCTGAAAGGTTAAAATCTGTTCGTAAATACAATTCTATTGTTGTATTTTCTCCATATAATAAGCCATAATTTAAACCCTTTACAAATAACATTATTGTTCCAGCTACTATTATAACTAATATTATTGCCAATAAAACTATTGTTTTTTTATTTTTTAACATCTTATGCTCCTCCTTCAAAAATTCAAAGAATTTTTGCACTCTTCATTTTTAACCTTAATTTTTATTTAGCTATTTACTTCTCTTCAATCGTTCTTACCGTCAACTGAGTTAATATTAAATTATACAAATACATTGTTATAATTCCCCAAACCAAAGTCATACCTAAGCTTGATATATTAGCAATAACATTAAATGTAAAAGCAATGGCTATTATATAAATCGGTGTTAACTTTAATGCAAATTTTGCTGTTGTATCTTTTACAAAATCATTTTCTAAATTTTTAAATGCAGAATATATATACATATAATTTAATAATATTGATATTGCAATACCTACTAATCCTTCTAATGTTATTTTTATATTTGTATATCTTAATGCTAGTAATAATAAAGAGATATACCCAACTTGCAATATTATAGCAAGTATTCCCTTTAATTTTAACTTTATTACAATATAGATAGATATTATCACTAATACGGCAATCGCTATATACATTATTATATTAAGTTCTGACTCTTCTATAACAGGAGAAACTGTATATCCTGAAACATTATAAGTAATAGGTAATACTCCCGAATTTAGAACAGTTGACATTTGCATTGCTACATCAGAGTATTGCTGAAGAACTGCAGAGTCATTAGCTGAACCTATTGCTACATTTAAATTACCATCTTCTATTGTATCACCAAAATATGTTGTTCTATATGTTTGTCCATCAAATACAATAGCCACTTCTTTTGTTTCAGTTTTATCCTCTAACTCTCCATTTTCATTCTCTTCTTGTGTTGTGGTAGCTATATATGTTTTGCTTATGTCTTCAAGTTTTTTCTTTCCTTCATTATTAAATTTTATTTGTAAAAATACCGTATTACCTGCATCTGTTTGACTATATACTACACTAGTTTTTTGTATATAACTATTATCTAGCAATACTTCGTTTGTTTCGTTATCTGTTAATTCAAAAACTCCCTTTTGTGCTAAATTAGAAATTATAGTTTCTGTATTATCATCTTCTGTTAATTCAATTTGTATATCTCCAGTATTAGTATTTTGTTTTATATTATATTGTTCTGCCTTTAAATCCTTTAATCTACTTTCCAATATTTTTTTAGATAATTTGTAATTTTCTTGTGTAAGCACTTCATCTTTATTTACTTTGTTTTCTACAACTGTATATCCATTTTCCTCTGTATATTCTACTCCATCTTGTTTTTCGGTAACCTCATTTCCGTCTTTATCATATATAGTAGTAGATTCGTTACTTTTATCTACTTTAATATCAATTATCCTGCTTTTTGTAAATTCCATTCCTAAAATATATTTTGGTACTATATCTGTAACTTTATATTCTTGTTTTTTATATATTCCCAAAATAGATGCAGATGTTATTATTGCTATTAATAATATAACTGTAATTATTGTTATGATTTTTTGTGCTTTCACTTTTTCATTCCTCCTATAATAATTTTGTATCATTGATAACTAGTTCAAACCATACTTGTAAGTATTTTGCTGCATATTTGCTCATCATAGTTCTATCCATAAATATTTCAAAATAATCTAACACAGGGCAAATATGATTATCGATTGTTAAATCTAAAATAATTTTTTTCTCTTTATTATTAATTGTTAAATCTGCGTGTGTTACTGCATAATTTACCCTATCGTGTATATCAAATGTTGCCATATTTTTATTAACTACCCTATCTCTATGCACATCAGACTTGTCCGCAAGTATTAATGCAGCTGATATATCACTAACAGCTGTACCTGTGTGTTCATCGTGATTTCCTATTGCAGACATTATTTCTGTTCTATCTTTTATATCCATCCCCATATCTTTTAAAATGATATATGCTAGTATTGCTCCTGTATGTGCGTGATCTACTCTGTTTATTCCATTTCCTATATCGTGAAGATAACCTGCAATTTTTGCAAGTTCAACTCTATGTTTATCATATCCTAAAGTTTCTAAAATTTTACCTGCTCTATTTGAAACTATACTTATATGTCTTACAGAATGCTCTGTATAACCTAAAGCATCTAGTTGCTTTTGTGCTCCAACTACTAATTCTTGAACTTCAGGATTATTTTTTACATCTTCTAATGTTATCATATTATACCTCCTGCTTTTGTAATCGTTTACATTTTATATTAAATATATAAAAATATCAACTATTTTTTTAAAATTCAATATTTTGTTTGAATTAAATCTTATTTTTTCTATCTATTTACTCCTATTATTCCACCTATAGCTCCAGCAATTATTGCTCCTATGAACATTATTATTGATTGTAAATTCAATGCAAAATTTCCATCTATTATACTTGATAGAATATAAATAAAACCAATATATATTAATCCAACTAATATTCCATTAATTATTCCATTTTTCTTTACTTTTGATGTGGATAAGCTACTTCCTATCAATATGCTGACTACGGTTATTACTATTGTTACTGTTGGAATTGTGCTTTCTGCTATACTAGTATAAGTCAAAAGGCCCGCAAATATTACTAATGCTAATAGAGTTATAACTATTGAAATTATACTTCCTTGTATAACCCTTTTTATATTGTTCCCACTCTCACCTAAACTTTCAGACAATTTTATCATAGAATTATTCACCTCTGTTTAATTCTATGTGCTACATTCAAGATTATTACATAAATTACGCTCTATGTATATTAATTCAAGTTTTTTATTCTTTCATTAATTGACGCAAGAATTTCATTAAATTTTGTTTGCTTTGATCTTTCCTCTTCTACTTTACTTGCTGGTGCTTTTGCAATAAATCCCGGATTTGATAACATTTTATCTGTTTTTTCTTTCTCAGCCAAAACCTTTGCCTTTTCTTTCTCTAGTCTTTCTATTTCTTCTTTAATATCTACCAAATCTTCAAAAGGCATAAATACCTCTAATCCCTTTGCAACAACATTTATTGCGTTTTGTGGAATATTCTCTTTTGTTTTTTGTACCTGTATTTCATCACTAAATCCTAATTTTTTCAAAAATTCCTCTGATTCTTTTATAACCTTCTCATAATCTTTTGTTACAAATATCAATTTAGATTTTTTAGATGGATGTACATTCATTGTTGCCCTTACATTTCTTATTCCTATAATTATTTCTTTTAATTCTTCTACTTTTTCCTCTTCATCTTTAAAATCTAAATTCTTATCATACTCAGGATATTTTGATATCATTATACTTTCATCATTGTTATATAATTCTTTATATATCTTTTCTGTAACAAATGGCATAAATGGGTGCAAAAGTTTTAATGAATCTGATAATACTTTGTTTAAAACATACTGAGCTGTTTTTCTAGTTTTGTTTTCTTTGTTGTATAATCTTGGTTTTACAATTTCAATATACCAATCACAAAATTCATTCCATATAAATCCATAAATTTTATCTAATGCTACACCTAAATCATAGTTATCCATATTTACATTTATTTCTGATACTAACGTATTTAACTTAGACAATATCCATTTATCTTCTATTTGCAAATTAGAAATTAGAGGTTGGATATTAGATTGTAGAAAGTCCTCGCTTGCATCTTCTAGGTTCATTAGCACAAATTTTGCAGCATTCCATACCTTGTTTGCAAAATTTGATGCAGATTCTAATTTTTCTGGCATAAATCTCATATCATTTCCTGCAGATGTACCAGATATTAGAGAAAATCTTAAGGCATCTGCTGAATATTTATCTATTACATCTAATGGATCAATTCCATTTCCTAAAGACTTAGACATCTTCCTTCCTTGGCTATCTCTCACAATGCCGTGAATAAATACATCTTTGAATGGAACTTTCCCTGTATGCTCTAAGCCAGAGAACATCATTCTTACAACCCAAAAAGTTATAATATCATAACCTGTAACTAATGTATTTGTAGGATAAAAAGTTTTCAAATCTTCTGTTTCTTCTGGCCAACCAAGTGTTGAAAATGGCCATAATGCACTACTAAACCACGTATCCAAAGTATCTGGATCCTGAGTAAGCTTTGTACTTCCACATTTTGCACATTTTGAAGGTTTTTCTACATCCACATTAATATATCCACACTCATCGCAATAATATGCTGGTATTTGATGTCCCCACCATATTTGACGAGATATACACCAGTCTTGTATATTCTCAAGCCAATTAAAATATGTTTTTTCAAATTTTTGTGGTACAAATCTTGTATCACCTTTTTTTACTGCTTCTATTGCAGGTTTTGCAAGTTCTTTCATTGCAACAAACCACTGATCCGAAATTTTTGGTTCTACTGTACTTTTACATCTATCGTGTTTTCCAACATTGTGTGTATAGTCTTCTATTTTTACTAAATTTCCAAGTTCTTTTAGCTTATCAACTATTTTTTCTCTTGCAGTATATATATCTAATCCCTTATATTCAGGAACTAAATCATTCATTTTAGAATTTTCATCAAATACCTCAATTATTTCTAAATTGTGAGTAAGGCCTGCTTGATAGTCATTTGGGTCGTGTGCCGGTGTAATTTTAACACATCCAGTACCAAATTCTGTTTCTACAAATTCATCTGCAATAATAGGTATTTCTTTATTCATTATAGGAAGTATACATTTTTTGCCTACTAAATCTTTATATCTTTCATCATCTGGATGAACAGCAACAGCTGTATCGCCAAGCATTGTTTCTGGCCTTGTTGTTGCAACTGTTAAGTATCTATCTTCTCCTACAACTTTATATTTAATATGCCATAAATGAGTAGGTTCTTCTTCGTACTCTACTTCTGCATCTGAAATTGATGTATGACAGCAAGGACACCAGTTTATCATTCTTTTTCCTTTATATATAAGCCCTTTATCATATAACTTTTTAAATACTGTTACAACTGCTTTTGAAAGTCCTTTGTCCATTGTAAACCTTGAACGTTCCCAATCTGCACTACATCCTAATCTTTTTTGTTGTTTTACTATTGTTCCACCATATTCTTTAGTCCACTGCCAAGCTTTTTCCAAAAATTTTTCTCTACCTAAATCCCATTTAGTTACTCCTTGCTCTTTAAGATTATCTACAATCTTTACTTCTGTAGAAATTGCAGAGTGGTCTGTTCCCGGAAGCCATAAGGTATTATATCCTTGCATTCTTTTATATCTAATTAATATATCTTGAAGGGTTCCATCTAAGGCGTGTCCCATATGAAGTTTTCCTGTTACATTTGGAGGTGGCATCATTATGCAATAACTCTCTTTTGTTTTATCTCCATTTGGTTTAAAATATCCACTTTTTTCCCATTTCTCATAGATTTCTTCTTCAAAATTTTTTGGCTCATACTTTCCTTCCAAACTATGCTTACAATTTTCACACATACAAACTCCCCCTTGTTTAATTTATATTAATTCATTATTCACTAAAAAAAGCGTCCTACACATAGGACGTCTTTTTTACGTGGTACCACCTAATTTATATAAATTAAAAATTCATACATCTCATTTATCTTTAACGCAGACTATACGGATTACTTTACTATTATTTCAAATAATCAACTCCAAAGCTACCTTCAGATTTTCTTTTCCTTAGAAGCTCTCAGCCGGTGACTTCTATTCTCTTTAAGGTAAGTTTAAATCTTACTCCTCTTTTTCACAGTTTTTCTATATGTTTTATATCTTAACACATTTATTTTCAAAAATCAATCCCTTTCAAGTAATTTGTCGGGGGCTATTTTTACTATGTACTAATTTACACACCAATCTCGACAAATCTATTTTACAATTTTTGCCTAGAAAATAACGTTTGGTCATAATTGGCTTTTACCTCGTTACTATTTAATGGACGAGTATATAATCTAATGGTGTACACTTTTCCTTGCAAATAATATATTTGACCAGTCTTAAGCCAAGGACAAGCTCCAATGAAAAATGAAATATCGTCTCCGTCCCCAAGTTTTGAAGAATGTATCATAAGTATTACTACCAAATCCAGCATATCCATAAAGAACTCCATCTATATAATAAACAAGAACATCATTTTGTATGCTTTTCATAAATTCGTCGATTTCTGTATTTCCCGTTGATTTACTCTGGTAATCTTTATATCTATAATATACTATTGTTATATATTTATTTTGTTGTTCCCAATTATCATATTCCTTTGTATCGAAGTTTATATCTCCATAACCATTAGTGTTCATTTTTAAACCCGGACCAGACCACGTAGTAGTATCAGAAAATTTTGCAACAGCTCCGCTGGAACAAAAACCAAAGCGCATACTGTCAGTGTAAGTTGCATTTAAATCACTTATCTTACAAAATAATCCACAAGACTCTTGACCAGCAACTCCATTCCTTACTTTATCCAAATTCATATACATTTCAAATGTAAAACCATTACCAAGGTTTCCTGCTTTCGTTAATTCTAAATAATCGTCTACTCCATCAAATATTAATGCCTTGCTTTCACTATCATATTCTACCCCTTTATCTTCTTCTCCGTCGCTTCCGTGATTTATTATTCCTTTCCATCCATTTTCACTACTTAAATTTGATGCATCTATATTTAATGCTAAGCTATCTACTACTGCTACTGTATCTTCAAAGTCTAATTGTTTGTATTTTCCTTCTTCTAGATAATCTACTTCTCCTGTTTCATAATTTACTACCCAATTATATTTTGTTTCTCCATAATCTTCTAACTGTGTTCCTTTTTGTACATAGTTCCATCCTGTTCCATATTCTGTTTCATCTGTATATACTACATTCCAATTATCTTCATTGTCTAAATCTCTTGTGGTAAGCTCTTCTCCTAACTTATTGCCTTCTGCATTTTCGTATGTTCCTATTAGATATGTTGTAACAAAACTTCCCAATATTTCTCTTTCTGCTTCTACATCTGTTCTTTTTGCTGCATTTTTTGATTGATTAAATAATCCCCCGTTTAATGCCATTGTTACTGTTACGCCTACCAATATTAGCATTACGATTATGGTTATAATTAGGGCTATTAGGGTGATGGCATTGTGGTCAGAGATTAGAATTGAGCGGGTCTTTGTAGATTTTTTGTTTTTTAACTTTTCTTTTTCTTTCATTGTTTTTTTCTCTCCTTCATTTGTTATTTTTTCTTTTTCTTTTATTATAATTTTTACATTTTATTTTGACAATAATTTAAACCACTTTTGCTATGTACTAATTTACATATTATCTGTTGAACTATATTACATAAAAAATACAAGGTACATAATACCTTGCACTTCTTTATTTTACCTTTATTTATTCTTATTATATAATTTACTTTTTCCATATATAAGTAGCTATAAACTCAATTAATGTTAATAGAATTAACAGTAAAATTTAATTTCTTCTATGTTTTCTATTTTATAATATTCCTTCCATTTAGAAATAATCAAAAAATAGTGTCTTGAAATTACACTTAGCAGTTTATTTAGTTCATATTCAGGAATTTTACTTTTATTATTTGCTACTATACATCCTCCTGATTTAGTTAGCCAAACTTTAGTAGAATTTTCTGTTAATTTTCCCTTTGATATATGAATATGAATAGGTTCATTGTTTTCATTAGACCAAAAATATATTTTATAGCCGATAAAACTCAAATACACTAGGCAATTTTGAACCCTCCCTCTTTTGCATATTTGTAAAATAAGTCTGCACTATTTTGAACAACTTGTTTAAAAAATTCTATTTCTGCTTCGCTATAATTACCTTCCCAAACTTTTATTTTATATGTTGGTAATTGTATTCTAACAGAATCAAAGCCATTTTCCATAGGACGCTCAAAATGAACATCTATACACTCTACATCATTTTCTGTATATATATTTGAAAACATAACCTCTGTGCCATCTGAATATTTTACATATGGATACATCATTTTGTAATCACGCTCCTTTATTAATTAGTATTATAACATAATTTAGAATATTTTACTACTAATTGAAAAATATTTATTGGTCATTTATTCTTGTGGCAAAGAATGATATGCCTCTAAAAATTCTTTGCCAGAAACCTACATATTTTTCCGCTATGGAATGTATATGCGTAAAGTTATTGTGAAACCTCGTATTTGCTTACCCAGTAGCCTGAGAGGGCGGTTCCACCCCAGCTGAATGATTCTGGTATTTTATATCCTTCTGTTGCCGTGGTTTTTTCTGTGTCTATAAAGTTGACTGATACACTTCCATAAACTCTATCTCCTTCTATATAATCACTGCCCATACCGAGGATCTATTATCTTGTATTCATATCTTGGTATCCATACCCAATATGCCACTTTTTTGGTTGTTGCTGTTGTTATATCTGCTTTTTCCTCTTCTGTTAATTCTGCACTTGCTGTTACTATATTTGCCCATATCTTATTTTGATAGTTATACCATCCTTCTGGAATATTGTTTGGTTGCCCACTTTCATCAAATGTTATTCTGTTTCCTATTTTTTCGTTTTCTCCGTTTTCGTCATACGTTACATAATAAGCAAACGCATCTTTAAATCCTGTTAAATCTGGATTTGAAGTTGGCACTGAATCTAACGGAAGAGCATTCGAATCTTCCACTGGATATACTTTTCTGGTCATAATATAACCCTCTTTATCTTCTATTCCTATTTCATATTCTCTATTTGGCTCTAAATTTTCAAATGTATAATCATCAGTTCCAGTATATTTTAAATCTCCATCTAAATAATATTTATATGGCCCAACTCTATTTTTTATACTGCTACTAATTATTTTTATTCCCCTATTGGCTGTTTTTTCAATATTAAATAATGGTACTTTTTCCGAAACTTCGTACTTGCTTACCCAATATCCTGCTATCTGCTTTCCATCCCAACTAAATGCCTCAGATAATTTGTATCCTTCTGCTGAGAGACTTTCTTCGTTATATTGCTTTGTCTCTCCTGTGTCATAATCTTTCCATTCGTTTTCTGTACTTAAAAATTTTATATCTATATTTCCATAAGATGTTACTGCATTTTCTGGAGAAGGAATGCTTAAATCTTCGTCTGTATAATATGTTATTTTATATGCATATCTTGGTATCCATACCCAATATGCTACATTTCCATTATT
>CAYZMV010000029.1:0-1007 GCA_964479635.1 uncultured Clostridium sp.
GGTACATTGATTGAATAACCCGTTTCTAATTTTGCTGGTTTTGTTTGACCTGCTCCAGCTGTATTTCCAGCAAATCCCGGCTCTGTATATGTAACTTCAAGTTCTACAAATATAGGTGGCTCTACGGCAAATACATTTCCTTTAAAAGATAAAATTTTTACATTCATATTTTCTTTTAAATATTTTAGTGTATCACCTAAATATTCTTTATTTAGTGGCATTTGATCGTATGTTTCATTATCCATAAAATAATATAATTCACCATCATTATATAAATATTGCATTTCCTTCTTTTCTATTTCTGCTCCTTGTAATTTTTCTGATGGATTAAATGTTTTTTCTAATACTGCTCCTGTTATTACATTTTTTAATTTTGTTCTAACAAAAGCTGCTCCCTTTCCTGGTTTTACGTGTTGAAATTCAACAACTTTAAATACTGAACCATCTAGTTCAAATGTTGTTCCATTTCTTACATCTCCTGCCATATATACTTCTGCCATAATTATTACCCCTTTTCTATTTTATATTCTTTTTTATTTACTTTTAAATCTTTTATATTCTATTATATTTTATGAAAAAAATCAAGTATTTATACAATTTAAAAGAACATAGCTAAATTTTGCTATATTCTTTTTATGAGAAATTACTATATAAGTAGTTTCTATCATTATCTCTCTTCTTCATCATTATGTTTTTCCATACCACACGCTCCAGATCCATTTAAATGATCCTTTTGAGAATATCTCATAGATGTTGTGATGTGTCCGGCTTGTCCTGTTCTCTTACCTGAATATTCTAAGTATGGTCTTTCAAAAATCTTTTTATCTCTTTCTTTCAATAATCCCAAACTATATGCTAAATCAAGTAATTTTTTATCATTAAGAGTATTTAAATAGCTTATTGCAATTCTTGCAGCTATTTGCTCATCTGTATTCATTACAACATTCTTAGTTGATGCCTCTTCAGCTCTATTCTCTCCAGAGGCTCTACCAATACCCATATGTGCC
>CAYZMV010000029.1:1017-10676 GCA_964479635.1 uncultured Clostridium sp.
GACCAACTGTATATTTCTTTCTCTCTAGAACTAGTGATAAGTGCTTTGTACCTTCTATTGGATTAACTGTTAAAAACATATTAATTCTATCTATCATATTTTTTATTTCTTCATCAGAATAATTGCCTTCATCATCTGGTGTCATAGCCTCATAATATGGAGATAAAATATATTCCTCTATTAAATATTCTGTACTATTTCTGAGACTTCTGTTTCTACTTAAATCATTATAGTCACTCTTTTTTAATGTATTTTCAATTATTTTTCTATAATATTGTACTTCCATTTTTTTAACAATTTCTTTGTTCATAAAATATTCCTCTGATGAAAGTTCTGTTACATATTTATAAAAATCTCTTAATTCTTCTTCTCCTTTGTAATTGTCGTTTAAATTATTTTCTTTATATTTTCTCATTGGATTATTGCTCGATATTCTAAAAACTTCATTTAATTTTACAGGGAATGTGCCATTTTCATCTAAAATTGATTTGGCAAGAACATTGGTTAATCCCGCAACAATATTATTTAGAACAACTTCTTCTTTTGCAGTTGAAGCATATGCTGTATGTTCTGTCATATTAAATGTTCTAAGTCCACTTTCTTGGACTTGACCCTTTGAATCGGTGGAACCATATAGTAAATGTTCTATGCTCATTTTTATTTCATCTTGACTACTATTTTTTATAACGTCCTCTATAAATTTATCTTGTAATTCTCTTACAAGGCTGTTAAGTTCTTTATTATTACCTTTTAATCTATTTTTAGCTTTCTCTTCTGTTATTTGTAAAATTTTTGATATTGGTTCTGCCCAACTTTCACATATTTCATCTTCTATACCTGATCTTTTTCCATCAATTACATCATACGTTATTGATGAAATTTGATCTGCTATTTTGATAATTGCATCCACAATATTACACGAGTCCATATTTTTATCTTCTTTAACATCAATATATGTAGCTTTTGCAGTTTTCATAAATTGCTCAAATGTTCTGCTATAATCTGGTGTTATATGTGATGTTCCTCTTTCTCCATTATGATTTCCTGTAGCCATTACCATTATTTTTACTGCATCATCAACAAGTTGTTCATTATTTTTTGTTTTTTTATCTATCGTATCTGCAAGCTTTGGTTCTGATCCACTATCTATTCTCTCTTTTAATTCTTTGACATTAATTCCTCTTTTTAAAGCCTCATCTTCAATAATTTTACCAGAATTTATTGCATCTTTTATCTTTTTCGAATATCTATACCAAAGTTTCATTGCACCGTCTATATTATGAAGTCTCGCCCCACCATTATTTTGTTCAGATGCAAGTTTAAATGCAATTTCCCCATTATGTCCAAATGGACCTTGACCAAAATCGTGGTAGAGGGCAACTGTTGCTACTCCCATTGCAAACTCTTTATCGCCTGGAAATAATCCATAAGCTATTTTGGCTGCTATGCCTGCTGTATTTGAATAATGTATTAACCTTGTTGTTGCCACTGTTCTCCCTTTTTCATCTTTAATTGATTTTAATGGTGCTACCATCATTGTAATTCCCCAAGAGTTAATCATAACATCTTTTAATGCCTGTCGTATATATTTACTATTTTCTCCTATTAATCTTGTTGCTTTTATTATTCTTTCTTTTTTTTGATTAACATTTTCTTTTTGATTAACATCCTCCATATTAAAAACTCCTCCATTTAATTATAACTAATTAATATTTTAGCATACTTATGTTTACTTGTAAAGCTTAACCAAAGAATTTGAATCCCATATTTTTTCAGCTATACTTTCTGCATCCATTTTATATTTTTTTTCTATTTCTGCAACACTTCCGTGCTTTACAAAGCAGTCATCATATCCAAATGTTGTAACTTTTGCATCTTTTATATCGCTACTGTTTACAGCTTCTATTACAGCTGTTCCTAATCCTCCTTTTAGCAATCCATCTTCTATTGTGATTACTTTTTTTGTTTTTTCCACTGATTTTAATATAGTTTCTTTGTCTAATGGTTTCAAAAATCTTGCATTTATTATTTCTGCCTCTATATTATCTTTTTCTAAAATTTGTGAGACCTCTACTGCTCTTTCTACCATTTTTCCGATTGCAATTATGCTTAAATCTTTTCCTTCTTTTATTATTTCAGCCTTTCCTAAACTTATTTTGTCACACTTATCAAATTTAATATTTCCTTGTCCTCCTCTTGGATATCTTATTGCTACTGGTTTTTTTAACTTGATAGCAAACTCTAACATATTTTCTAATTCTTTAAAATTTTTTGGTGCCATAACTATAAAATTAGGTATTTCAGACAAATAAACTAAATCAAACAATCCTTGATGTGTTTCTCCGTCATTTCCTACAACTCCTGCTCTATCCACACATATTATTGCTGGTAAATTTTGAATTGCAATATCGTGTATTAATTGGTCATATCCCCTTTGTAAAAATGAAGAATATACTGCAAACACAGGTTTTAATCCTGATATAGCCATTCCTGCAGTTAATCCGTACTGCGTGTTGTTCTGCTATTCCTACATCAAAAAATCTATTTGGAAATTTTTCTGCAAATTCTTTTAATCCTGTTCCATCTTTCATTGCCGCTGTTATGGCAACTATTCTTTCATCTTTTTCCGCTAAATTTACTAATTTATCTCCAAACACACTTGAATAATCCTTCTTTTTTGCGCCTTTTACCTTTCCTGTATTAATATCAAAACTTGATATGCCGTGAAATTTATCTGGATTTTCTTCTGCGAAACTATATCCTTTTCCTTTTTTTGTAATAACGTGTATTAATATAGGTCCCTGTATATTTTGACTTTTCTCTAATATATTTTCTAGTTCTTGAATATTATGCCCATCAACTGGACCTAAATATGTAAATCCTATATCCTCAAAATACATATTAGGAATAACTGCTTGTTTAATACTTTTCTTAATTGTATGTGCTAAATTTACTATTGGTTTTCCTATTATTGGAACTTTATTAAAAAACCTTTTTATACAATTATTTGACCTTGTATAACTTTTTTTTAGTCTTATTTTTGTAAGCAATGCTGGGATTCCACCAACATTTTTAGATATACTCATTTCATTATCATTCAATATTACTATGATATTTGTTTTACTACTTCCTGCATCATTTAATGCTTCCAAAGCCATTCCGCCAGTAAGCGAACCGTCTCCTATTATAGCAATTACTTTATTACTTTTATTTTCTAATTCATTAGCTCTTGCCATCCCTAATGCAACCGAAATAGATGTACTACTATGTCCTGTATCAAAGCTATCATATTTAGATTCAGATGTCTTTGGAAAACCTGAAATTCCTCCAAGCTGTCTTAATGTTTTCATTTCATCTTTTCTTCCCGTTAATATTTTATGAACATAAGATTGATGTCCAACATCCCATACTATTTTATCTTCTGGAGCATTAAATATACTATGAATAGCTATTGTTAATTCAACAACTCCTAAATTAGATGCTAAATGTCCTCCATTATTAGAAACTATTTCTAATAAATATTCTCTTATTTCTTTGGCCAAATCCTGTTTTGCTACTATATTTAATTTTTTCAAATCTTCTGGCTTATTTATTTTATCCAAAAGTTTTTCCATTTTGCTTGTCACCTCAATTTTTATTATTTTCTTTACTTTCTTTTTCCAATTATTTTCCTCCTCGTTTATTATTTTTAATTATACATTTTACATTTTATTCTGACAATGATTTAGCAGACTTTTACATATTATTCAAACATAGCAACGCGATAGACTCTATATTATGTGTAAATGGAAACATATCTACTGGTTGGATTTTTTCTATACAATAGCTTTCTTCTAGCAAGGCAATGTCCCTTGCAAGTGTTGCTGGATTACAACTAATATATACTATTTTGCTCGGCTTTAGTTCTTGCAATACTTTAATTGTTTCTTTATCTAATCCCTTTCTTGGTGGGTCAACAAATACTACACTTGGTTTTATATTCTCTTTTTCTATAATTTTTGGCAGAATTTTCTCTACATCCCCTACAAAAAATTCTATATTATTTATATTGTTTATTTTAGCATTGCATTTTGCATCTTCTATTGCTTGTTCTACTATTTCAATTCCATATACTTTTTTAAAATATTTTGATGCAAAAATTCCAATCGTTCCTATTCCACAGTATAAGTCAAGAGCAATACCATTGTTTTGCAAATTTGCGGTGGTATCCGCTTCTATAAATTTTATTGCAGTATTGTACAAAATTTCTGTTTGTATTGGATTAACTTGATAAAATGATAATGGTGATATTTTAAATTTATATTCTCCTAATACATCATAAATATATCCGCTCACCATATATTACTTCTGTTTTTTCACCTAAAATAACATTTGTATTTTTAGTATTAAAATTTTTAATAATTGATTTTATATTTTTATGTTTTTTTATTAAAAATTCTATAAATTCTTTTTCTTTTTTAAAATTATTATCATTTAAAACTAATGTTACTAATACCTCATTTGTTTTGACACCAATTCTTACAATTATGTGTCTTACTGTACCCTTTAATGTTTTTTCATCATAAGGTTTTATATTATTTTCTTTTATAAATTCAAAAATATCCTTTGCTATAATTTGACATTTTTTATTTTGTATAAAACACTCATTTGTTGGAATAATATTATGTGTTCTCGTAGAATAAACTCCCATTACAATTTTTTGTTCATTATCAATTCCTACAGGATATTGAAGTTTATTTCTATAATATAAAGGAGTTTTCATACCTATTACATCATTTACTTGTACATTTCTTTTTAATGCCTTACATAAGCAATTTTCAACTATCGATTTTTTCATTTTTAATGTTTCTTGATAACTTATATGTCTTAAATCACATCCTCCACATCTTTTATATGTTTTGCAGTCTTCTTTATTTACTCTATTTACAGATTTTTCTAGAATTTCAATTATTTTACCATAGGCAAAATTTGTTTTAACTTTCAAAATTTTAATTTTAATTTTTTCTCCTTTTATTGCTCCATCAATAAATACAGTAACTCCATCAATCTTTGCAATTCCTTCACCTTGAAATCCATTATCTATAATATTTACGATATACTCTTCATTTTTCTTTAACATTATTATCTCCTTTTGAATTATATTATATGTTAAAAACATCTTTAAATCAATGATTTTGTAACAATATGTATAATTATAAAATAAATTGTAAACAATAATATAAAACTTGAACAGAATGGAGGTTTTTGTGATGAAAGTTGTAAATATAATTGCACTTACACTTGCTATAATTGGTGCTATCAACTGGTTATTAGTAGGTTTATTTAAATTCAATTTAGTAGATACTATATTTGGAAGTCTATCTGTGGTATCTCGAATAATATATACCATTGTAGGAATTGCAGGACTTTGGTGTATTGCTCTTTACAGTAAAATATCAGACTAATATACGTTTAAAAATTAGAGCAAAAGAGGTTTTCACACTTTTGCTCTAATTTTTAAATTTTTATTATTACTTTTGTTCCTTTCGGTTCATTTGGCAATATCTTTATATTTCCTCCGTGCAATTTTACTATTGTATGTGCTATTGAAAGTCCAAGCCCTGTTCCACCTTTTTCTCTTGAACGTGCTTTGTCTTCTCTGTAAAATCTTTCAAACACGTGCTTTGTAGCCTCTTTACTTATTCCTATACCCGTATCCGATACTTCTATTACACATTTTCCATCTTTGGAATATGTTTTTATTTCTATTTTATCTTTTTCAGACGTGTATTTTATTGCATTATCTAATATAATTATCATTAATTGGCTAATTTTACTTGAATCTACATTTATTTCCTTATTAAATTTTAAATCCATATTTATTTCTTTTTCTTGCATTTCCGCATAATCTTTATATGGTATTACTATTTCATTAATCAACTTATCTATATCCGTTTTTTCTTTTTCCATTTTTAATTCATTTGAATCAGCCATAGCAAGTATCATTAATTCATTTATTAATTTTGTTAATCTTTTTGTTTCTTTCAATATAATATTAATATCTTCAGATTTATCTATTATTTTACTCTCAGGTTCTTGTAATAATAGTTCTTGCTTTGCTTGTATTATTGTAAGAGGTGTTCTTAATTCATGAGCCACATTTTGTACAAATTCTGTTTGTTTTTTCCAAGAATCTATTATTGGTTTTAATGTTATTTTAGATAATATATACGAACTTATAATTGCGACAATAATTATTATTACATTCCCTATTAATAAAGTATGTGTCATAGTGTTTATTGCTTCTACCTCTCCGTCTACATTTGCAAGTAATTGTACATATATTTTTTCTTCTTGTAGTTCATTATATTTTAATGTTATTCCTCTGTAATTGTATTTATCTTGAACTTTAATTGCATATATTTCATTAATTTTTGTTTTATCAAATTCTATATCATTTAAATAATCTTTGTAAATTCTACCAATATTATCCCCATTTAAAATATCTCCATTGGCAGTTCTTATAATACAAATTAATCGCGGATTTATTTTTGTTTCTAAAAATGTAATTTTTGTACCATCTATAAATTCTTGATATATAATTTTATTTTGATAATTGTTTGCTGTATTTAATAATTCTTCATCTATTGATTTATATAGAGAAGACGATATTTGATTATATATTATTGCATCAAAAAATATAAGTATTATGGTAAATACTATAAATGTATAAAACATATTTTTAATTATTTGCTTTTTTATTATCTTTTCTTCGCTCATTATTCCCTCTTACTCTATTAACATATATCCTACACCACGAATTGTTTTTATATATTTGTCATAATTATATTTCTTTAATATTTTTCTAAGTCCACTTGCATAAACTTCCACAACATTTGTAGTTGTGTATGAATCAAATCCCCATATTCTATCAAATATTTGCTCTTTTGTTATAATTGTTCCTTTTGAATTTATTAGATATTCTAAAATATCAAATTGTTTACCTTGTAAAACTATTTCTTCATCTTTTATAAATGCTTTTCTATTTTTTATATTCAATTTTAAATCTTTAAATTTTACTACATCCTCTTTATATGAACCATTTGTTCTTCTAATTATTGCTTCTAATCTTGCTAAAAGTTCCTCTCTTTCAAATGGCTTTACTAAATAATCATCTGCTCCGAAGTCTAAAACCTTTTAGTTTATCATTTAATGTATCTTTTGCAGTTAGTATAAGTACTGGAGTAATAACCTTTTCATCTCTTAACTTCATAAGTACGTCATAACCAGACATTTCTGGAAGCATTAAGTCTAATATGATTGCATCATATATATTTTCTTTTGCAAGCATATATGCCTCATACCCATCATTTGCTTGTTCAGTATCAAATTTATTACATATACATTGTTTTATTGTATCTGATAATATTTTGTCATCTTCTACTATTAATATTTTCATATTCATCCTCATTTTTTAAATTATAATACTATTCGTTTTATTTTAACATATTTATTTTTTATTTACAATTTTTTTGTTAAAAGCAAGGTGATTTTGAAATCACCTTGCTTTTAATTTTTGAAGACAAATTCTTGTCTTTAGCCCTAGGATTATTTCTTTTTCACCTTATATCCCGGACATTTCCTTTGGCTACATCTCTCTGTATCCTTTTCCGGTTTACTGCAGGAGTTGTATCTTCTGCAAGATGACAAAGCCTCTTTCTTGGTTCTGTTCTCCCGATCTCTGTTGTTACGTCCCGTTGTCATATAGGAATCCTCCTAGAAATATAGATTTGCAGTTACAAAACTGCTTGGAACTTATTATACCATATTTTCAAAATTTTGCAATACCCATTTTTATTCATAAACATTTTATTCATTAACCGTTTATATATTGCTTCAAGTCTTATGAAAATAGGATTTATGGGTCTGTCCCTTAAATCCTATCAATAATGTGTAATTTGTTACAAAATTAGAAAGTCGCGCTCAAACGCACGCACACACGCGAGGAAGTTAAAGGTAAACCGTTTATATAGTCATCCACGAACATCGCGCAAAAAGCGCCGTAAGGAGTTGTCTGCGGACGACGACCAATACTGATCAATTAAGCCAAATTTAGGATAATAATTAGAGGTAGTAACTCCAAAACCGAGGTTCATCGGTTTGTGTAACAAGCGCAGCAAACGCCGCCCACTCTGCTCTCGATGGTACAAACCATTTTCCTTCATCAACTGTAACTAAAGGAAATTCCTCTTTGTCTTGTATGATTTTCCACATATCGTTTGGATCTTGATCTCCATAACTCTTGTCGTTCCATTTATATATCATTGTCTTTGTGTTCGTCTTTCCTAAACCCAAGTCATTATGAGTATTGCCTTCTGGGTTATCTAAGTTGCCATACGCACTTTTATACCAATAATGTTCCTCATCATCTACATCGTCTAGTGCCATTACATAAAATCTATCTTTTGTTCCATTTCCAGAAACTGCTGTTATTACATCTCTTTGAACACCTCCAAATGAATTATCCGTTCCTGTTATTTTATATTGTTTCAATCCCTCAGTTTCTGCATTCCAGCTGAATTTGCCATAACCATTGTTTCCCCATTCTCCACTTCCTGCTACTGCTAAGTCTGCATAAATTATTCCGTCTGGCTGTGAGTCGCCGTCTATATCAGCATAATTTCCTATATAATTTTTAGCAAGTTCTACATCTTCTCCCTCGACCTCAGGAGGTGATGGAGACGTAGGAGGTGCATCTTCTCCTTTTTCTGTTGATATATTTCCATATTTGTCCACATAAAATGTGTTTCCTGACTCACTTGTATATCCTTCATCTTCGCCTTTTAAAAATCCTTTTGGCAAATTTCCATCTAATTCATCAAAATTTACTTCTGCCTCACTTCCAATACATCCTAATACCACTGATAATAGACTTTCTCTATCTACTTCTAATTGCGTTTTCTTTGTAGCTTCCTTTGCTTGAGTAAACAATCCATTATTGAATGCCAAAGTTATTGTTACGCCTACCAATATTAGCATTACGATTATTGTGATTACCAGTGCTATTAAAGTAATGGCTTTGTGGTCAGAGATTAGTGTTTGGTGGTTAGAGATTAGATTTGAGCAATTCTTCGAAGTAGTTTTGTTTTGTGTTGGTTCTTCGAAGTTCAGGTCGCCCAAAGGTGCAACCCCTACAATATTTACATTTGTTTTTAAATTTTTTTCTTTCATTTATTTTCCTTCTTTCGTTTATTTTTTTTGCGAGCGAGCAATGCTCGCCCCTACAATATTTGCAATAGATTCTGCTAATATTCAATATGTACATAATATTCATTCTTCCTTTTATCTCTCATAAGCGTATCTTCACAAAATATGTCTTAATCATAAAAAAGATTTAATATGTATTATTCCCATATTGAACCATATTTATTATGCTTTATGTTGATTTATGCTTACATACATTACTTTTATTGTAGTGTATAATTTTCCCATTGTCAATACTGTTGCTAATTTGTAATACAAATGTAATATTTCTGTAAAATTGTAACATTTGTAACATTTTATATTCTAATAAAAAAATCGCCTTGAACTTAATCTCTTAAATTCAATGCAATTTTTGTTTATTGGCTTATTGACATTAATTTAAGTAATTTCTTCTTCCATATATCATACGAGAAAGA
>CAYZMV010000030.1:0-10497 GCA_964479635.1 uncultured Clostridium sp.
ACACGGGAAGTTGCACACTAGAAAATATAACATCAAGTGTAGCAGTTTCAGCACCATCTAATACAGGTGGAATAATAGGAGCAAGTGAAAATAATACTAAAATGGTATTAAATAATATAACTAACAGTGGCAAAGTTGATGGTTATTCAACAACAAAAGGTGGTATTGTAGGTTCAATAGCAAATGGCACGGTCGAAGCAACAAATTGTACAAACACAGGAGATATTATAAATGGCGGATTTTTTGGCGGAGTATTTGGAAGCTTAAAGGATGTTGATAAAGGAACATTTACTAATATAACAAATTCAGGAAAGTTAGATACCGCAACAAACAAGGCACAAACAGAGACAGGTGAAAAACCACAAACACTTGTAGGTGGACTAATTGGGAGAGATTACATATCAAATGTAACAATAAATGGAACCTCTTCAAACAGTGCCGAAACTTTCACAGTAAATTCCAATGGACCAGGCTCTCTTTCAGTAGGTGGAATAGTTGGCTGGAAATATGATGGAGAATTAATAATCAAAAATTGTAATAATAACAGTAATATGAGTTTTTCAGCCCCATCAGCAGAAGGCGTATACGCAGGTGGAATTATTGGAGATAATTGTGGAGGACATACCATAATTGAAAAATGTAATAATATAGCTCCTGGCGATAGTTTTGCCGCTACAGGCTCAGGAATTTTTGCAATAGGCGGAATTGTGGGTTATGCAAGCCCAAGGGGGGATGTGCAATCATTAATTGAAATAGATAGCTGCTATAATTTATCAAATATAAAAGCAGATAGGCAAGATTCTACAGGATTATCTTATTTAGGCGGATGCCTTGGTTATATAGCTAGTGGTGATACTATAATAAATAAATCATATAATACAGGAGATATAACATTAATTCACCCAAAGGGTGAAGGGCTTTCAGCAGGTGGAGGAATTATTGGTTACAATGGTACTGGAGCAAAAACAACCTTAGTAATGAATTCATATAACACAGGAAGAATAGGGCATTTAGGGGATCCAGATGGAGAGAGTCTTCCTTGCTACGATAACTTTGCAGGAATAATAGGTGCTATACAATCTGATAATAGTGCAACTATACTAAATTCATATAATATTGGAGATATAGTGCCACACAAAAGAATAGCAGCCGGCATAGCCACATGGCCAACTGGTAATGCTACAGTAAGCATTTATAATGTATATAATGCTGGAGATGTGCAAGGATTAAATAGAAACCTTTCGTATGGAATTCTTTATAAATACGATGCTGGTATTCCAAACATATTAAACGCATACTATAAACAAGATTCAAATGTAGTAGAACTAAATACTGGCACAACAGACATGACGGATACTGATATGAAAGATCCAGAAATATTATTAAATACGCTAAATGATAATGCTACTAGAATAATGGATTCAGAGCTAGAGCCATTAAGGAAGCAATTTATAGAAGATGGGGTAATTACAGAAGATTATGAGTTTCATTTAAGTAGTTGGAAAACAGATAGCAAAACAGGCTATCCAACATTAGCAAATGAATAAAAGCCATAAAAATAAAGCATAGAAATATACTTTATTTTTATATGCACATTGGGGACGTAAAAAATGTGCACATCCGATTTAAATTACACAAATTAAATGAAAGAAAAAAACAATGAAGAAAACAAGTTCAATGCTTTTTTTATGCTAATATAAAATATTACAATTTTACAGAAATATTACATTTGTATTACAAAATGAAGAAAGCATTGACAATAAGAAAAATATACACTACAATAAATGTGATGTATGTAAGTATTAATCAACATAATAACATAAGGAGTACGATTCAATATGGGAATAATAGATATTATTTATTATATTGAATCTAAAGTAAAATTTATTGCAAACGTTGTAGGGACGAGCATTGCTCGTCCGCAGAAAAAATAAACGAAAGAAGGAAAAACAAATGAATAAAAAAGAATTAAAAAACAAGAAATCTACGAAGAACTGCTCAAATCTAATCTCTAACCACCAACTTCTAATTTCTGACCACAATGCCATTACCCTAATAGCTCTGGTAATTACAATAATTGTAATGCTAATTCTGGTAGGCGTAACAGTAGCAATAGCATTAAATGGAGGGCTGTTTAGCACAGCAAAGAAAGCATCAGTAGATTATAGAGCAGGAACAATACAAGACGAGGTAACGGTGTGGAAAGGCACAAAGGAAGTAGCAAAATATTCAGGAGAATCAGTTCAAACGCGAGATGAATTAATAGATGATCAATTAATGAGAGGACTATTAACCCAAGAAGAAGCAGATACAGCAAAAAAGGATGGAAGGGTGCAAATAGGAAGTAAATTAATTGAATATGGCGAACCTGAGCAAGATAGTTCGTTAAAAATAGAACTAAAAGTAGTTGAAGCAGAAGTTACAGAGGATACCATTCCTGTAGAAGTAATTGCCTTAAATGATGGAGAAGAGGCACAAAATTTGACATATACGTATTTTTTACAAGAAGAAGGATCTGGAGAAAATCAAATAGCGGAAAATACAGATAATACATATACTTTTACAAGTTTAGACAAAACGAAGGATTACACTGTGAGAGTTATGGCTGAATCAGCTTCTGGAGAAAAAGACGAGGACGTTGTTACTATAAAGGCATTGATTATAAAATATATTACTGAATATGACTATGACGACGTGTTTTCTCTAGTTTATACTAGGTATAAAGACGGAATGACTTGGGAAGATTGGGTTAATTCTGGTTTTAAACACGAACTGGACAGCGATACTTCCCTTAGTGTAGTTACTGGTAAGGTGACCGGCTTCGGACGGCAACTTGGACGCCAATGTTATTTCTGTGGATGCTATTGGAACTCCTGATGCTGCTTGGATGTGTTATAGGGGCAACCCTAGGGCTTATTTGTCTGATAATGCCCCCATCGGTCCTGTGGCAATAATGGCCGCCATTTTCCTGGAAAACAATGAGGGTGAGTACAGCCGGAGCAAATGATTATTGCACAGTTGTAACCCCGACAGACCCGATGCCTTACGCCACTATTTGTGATAGATACGTTTTAGACTACGACAGGGTTGAAGATCAAAAAGTACCTATACCTGATCGGTCTTTACACTTCTACGGACCCCGGCGTTGATTGTGCCTTCTATTCTTCAGAATATTGCATCGCTGAAGGCACTCTTATTACCTTATCTAATGGATCGAAAATTCCTGTTGAGGAACTAACAGGGAATGAAAAAGTTCTTGTTTGGAATATGTACACTGGAGAATATGAAGCCTCAGATATTGCATATATAGTAAATCATAACGAACGAAAAAGTCTGAGAAGAATAATACACGCATATTTTTCGGATGGCACAGATATAGAAATTATAAAAGACCACGGATTCTTCGATTTAGATTTAAATAAATTTGTATTAATAAATGAAGCAAATTATAAAGACTATCTTGACCATTGGTTTGTAAAGGAAAGCTTAACTGGAGATAATCAGTATGAAAAGGTACAACTAAAAGATGTGAAAATAGAGAGTAGAGTATGTAGAGTATATGAAGTTGTTACACCACAGAATCTAACTTGTTTTACAAATGGATTATTATCAGTATCTTCATTACTAGACTCATTTTGTAATATATTTGAAGTAGATAAAGAAACGTTAACCTACGACAAGGAATTAATGGAAAAAGATATAGAACAATATGGATTATTTAGTTATGATGAATATGAGGGGAAGCTAACGAGAGAAGCTTATGAAATGCATAATTTGCGTTATTTAAAAGTAGGATTAGGAAAAGGCATTATAACAGAAGAGCAAAGATTATATATAAGAAATTTTTATAATGAAAATATGGCAAATTATAAAAGTAAATTTGATTTATAGCTAAAAGGGGCTGGTGTCAAATTGATAAATGAAAATTTGGATAATTGACTCAATTATTTAAATATATTTATAATTTGCATATAGATTAAAAATTTAAAAACAACGAAAAACAGATGTAAAGTCATCAATAATGTTGATTTTACATCTGTTTTATATACAATTTATAATATTTTTATCTTTTTGTGGAAAAAATTTATCAAATATGATATAGTAATCTTTGGTTCTTAAAAAATGAAATAGACGCAAATTATAATTACGAAGGATATAATTTATATAATACACAGGACTTAAACAATAAAGACTAATATGATATTATATATAGATAGGAATGGATTGATAAAATGGAAAGATCAAAAAAGAATATAGGTAATTTAATAATATTTTTAATAATTATTATAATAACATTTTATATAATATTAAAAGACCAAAACATAACTGAAATATTTGGAATATTAGGAAATGTAAAGAAATGTTTTATATTACTTGCAATATTGTGTATGTGTTTTTATATTGTATGCGAAGCAATAAATATTGGAAGAACATTAAAAGAATTAAATGAAAAAAGCACATTTTTAAAAAATATAAAATATGCATTAATAGGATTTTTCTTTAGTTCAATAACTCCTGCTGCAAGTGGTGGTCAACCAATGCAAGTATATTATATGTATAAAGATAAAATATCAGTTGCAAATTCAACTCTTGCACTTTTAATTAATTTGACAAATGTTCAAATAGTTACAATTTCAATGGCTTTATTTAGTTTGATATTTAATTATAAATATTTAAACACATTGTTAATATGGCTTTTTGTAATTGGAGTAACACTTAATTTAAGTGCATTAACTGTATTATTAATATCAATATTCTCAAAAAGAATGAGTAAAGGATTAATTAATATTGTTGTAAAAATATTAAAATTTTTTAAAGTGAAAGATGTTGAAAATAAACAAATAAAACTTGAAAATGAACTCGCTAAATATCAAGATAGTGCAAAATACATAAAAAACAACAAACTAGTTATTTTTAAAAACTTATTAACCACTTATATTCAATTTATTGCATTTTATAGTATTTCATATTTAGTATATTGTTCATTTGGATTATCAAAATATAATATTTTTGAAATATTAACATTACAATCTGTATTATATGCTACAGTTTCAGGAATACCATTACCAGGAGCAGTAGGGGTAAGTGAAGGTGGATATATGGCAATATTTGCATCAGTATTTCCTGAAAATTTGCTTGATGGAGCAATGCTATTAACTAGAGGAATTAACTTTTATTTGTTTGTAGCTATTAGTTTAGTAGTTGTGATTATAAATGAAATAGTAATAAAAAGACGAGCATCAAAAGAAGAATTGTCTAAAGTACAGGAGTGAAAATGAATAACAAATTAAGAGATATGAAAATAGGAAATCAATGGAAAAAAGTTAAACAAAAAGATTTATTCATAATTACAAGTATTTTTTATTTCGCAATGGTGTTGATATATGAATTATTTTACTGTAACTATGAGTTTTTTATGCATATAATACAATCATATAACTTTTCATTTTATAGAATAATTGTATATTTTACAATATATATTCTTTTTATTAAATTTGGAAATAAGTTTACAAATGATGCAATAAAAAGTTTTCAAAATGATATAAAATGTTATATTATAGATGTAGTATTAGCCCTTACAATGATATTGTCAGTGATACTTATAATAATTTGTAATATTCATCCAATAATGAATGTAAGAATTATTATTTTAATTTTATCTTTTTTACTCCTTAACTTATTTGCAATATATGTTTCAAACAATATATATAAGAATGTAATAATAACATCATTAGTATTTGGAAGCATATTTTCAATAACTGTTACATTTAACAATCAACTAGATGAAAAAAGACATTTTTTATTTAGTTACAGTATATCAATGGGAAATTTGAATTTAAAAAAAGCAACTGTAGATGAAACTGCAGTTGAAATGCCGTCAAAAATGAAGTTAGAACAATTTATAAGTTACTTTACCAGCAAACCATCTGGAAATATAATTAATGATTTTTCAGATAAAGAAACAGGGGATACACCAAATAATTCCTATTATACAATTTCATATTTTGTGAGTGGTATAGGAATTTTTATAGCTAGAATATTAGGCGGAAGCATAGCAGATATATATATTACAGGAAGAATATTTAATCTTTTAGGGTACATAATATTAATTATTTTAACATTAAAAGTATTGCCATATAAAAATAATATAGCATACGCTATATTATTTATGCCTATGATTCTTCTTTTAGGAGCAGTTTATTCACCAGATGCAATAAATACAGGCTTATGTGCTTTATTTATAGCATATTGTTTA
The DNA here is from genome assembly GCA_964479635.1 of uncultured Clostridium sp. Lineage (GTDB taxonomy): Bacteria > Bacillota > Clostridia > TANB77 > CAG-508 > CAG-452. The sequence continues at coordinate 6,257 of CAYZMV010000030.1, forward strand.
AAGTTAATGGAAAAACCTAAAACAAATATAAAAGATATTTTATTGTTAATACTATTGGGTATTCTTGCGTCGTCTATAAAAAGCATTGGATACGTTGGAATTTTATTAATAATATTTATATTACCATTAAAGAATATAATAAAAGACAATAAAAAATATATGAAATATATATTAGTATTTTGTATGGTTATACTTGTTGCTATTATTTTAACAACAAAAAATAGTATAAATGCACCTGGTGATCCAAGAGTTGAAGAAGTTAATAAAAGTGAGCAATTACATTATGTAATAAATAATCCAATAAATTATGCTAAGATATTAGTAAAACATACAATAAACAATTTTAGAAGTTTAGAAAATTTAAGTTTTTTAAATGCACCTATGTTTTTTAGAAAGACAAATTATCACACATTTATAGTTATATTAGCTTATTTATTGTTTATAAGTATAACAGATTCAAGCAAACAACTGTCAGCTAAAACTAGATTAATTTTTATGATATCATTTTTAGTAGTTCTCGCAATGACAAGTACGTCAATGTATTTAGCATATACACCAGTTGGTGCAAATGACATAAATGGGTATCAAGAAAGATATCTTTTTCCAATACTATTACTACTATTTATGAGTTTATCAATAAAAAAATTTGAACTGAAAGATAAATTCAAATATTCAAAGTTATACATAAGTTACTCATCTGCTATTTTCTTAATAATATCAATGATTGACTTAATAATTAATATATAATAAATTAGGAGGTAAGTTTTGGACAAGTTAGTTTTAATAGATGGAAATAGTATTATAAATAGGGCATTTTATGGAATTATGGGGAATAAAATGCTAATGACAGAAGACCGGAACATATACAAATGCAGTATATGGATTTTTAAGTATACTATTTAAAATATTAGATGATATAAAACCTAAATATTTGGCAGTAGCATTTGATTTAAAAGCACCTACCAAAAGACACAAGATGTATGACAAATACAAAGCAAATAGAAAAGGTATGCCAGATGAATTAGCAGTACAAATGCCAATTTTAAAGGATATTTTAAAGGCTATGAATATATGTATTATAGAAAAAGAAGAATATGAGGCAGATGATATATTAGGAACACTTGCTAAATGGGGACAAAAAGAAAATTTGGATGTAACTATTTTAACGGGAGATAGGGATAGTTTTCAATTAGTTGATACAAATATCAAGGTAAGAATACCAAGAACTAAAATGGGCAAAACAGAAGAGGAAGATTATACAGTAGAAAAAATAAAAGAAGAATATGGTCTAATGCCTTTGGATTTGATAGAGGTAAAAGGACTTATGGGAGATAAATCTGATAATATACCGGGAGTTCCGGGTGTAGGTGAAAAAACGGCTATAAGTTTAATAAAAGAGTATAAATCTATTGATGGTGTATATAAAAATATAGATAAGCAAAATGGAAAATTAAAAGAAAGATTAGAGGAAAATAAAGACTTAGCATATCTATCAAGAACGTTAGGAATAATTGATATAAATGCACCAATTAAAAAAGATTTAGCAATGTTAGAGAGAAAAGACTGGAATAATCAAGAGGTATTAGATATTTTCAAAAGATTAAAATTTAATAGATTCATAGATAGATTCAATTAGTTAGATAGAACAAATAAATCTTCTGAAAATAAAAAAATAAGAGTAGAAATAGTTACTTACAGCGAACCAAAAGAAATTAAAAATTAAATTATATTAAATAAGATAATGTATTATTATCTAGATGAAAATGATTTTGTAATATATTTAAAAAAATATAATAAATGTTATTATATAAATAATTTAATGGATTTCAAAGAAATATTTGAAAATGAAGATATTTTAAAGTGTGGGTACAAGCAAAAAGAAGAATATATTTTATTATGGAAAAATGGTATAAATGCTAAAAACCTAATGTTTGATGTTTCCATTGCAGGATATATATTAAATTCTAATATAAACAAGTATACAATGGAATACCTATCAAATGAGTACTTAAATTTTGATATAGAAGAGTATCTAGAACAAGAGGGTATTGCAAAAGAAGAATCAAAGCAAATAAATTTATTTGATACAATGGAAGAGCAAAAAAATCATATAAATAACAGATATATATATGCATATTTAATATATAAGCTATATAATGTTTTAAAAGATAAAATGGATCAGGAAAATAGTTTAACTTTGTTTGAACAAATAGAAATGCCCCTTGTGGAAGTTTTAGCAAGTATGCAATATGAAGGAATATATGTTGATAAAAACGAACTTTTAGAATATGGAAAAGAACTTCAAACAAGAATAGATAGCTTAACTAAAGAGATTTATAATTTAACAGGAGAAGAATTTAATATAAATTCTACAAAACAATTAGGAGAAATACTGTTCGAAAAACTGAATTTGACAGTAGTCAAAAAAACAAAAACGGGATATTCAACAGATGTAGATGTTCTAGAAAAAATTAAAAATGAGCATCCAGTAGTTGAAAAGTTGTTAGAATATAGACAGTTAGTAAAATTAAACTCTACTTATGTAGAAGGATTAATTCCATATATTGATGAAAGCACTGGCAGAATACACTCTAAATTCCATCAAACAGTAACAGCAACTGGCAGAATTAGCTCTACAGACCCTAATCTTCAAAATATACCTACAAGAATGGAGCTTGGTAAAAAATTAAGAAAGGTATTTAAACCAAAAGAGGGCTCAATATATGTTGATGCAGATTATTCACAAATAGAGCTTCGAGTTTTGGCTCATATTTCGCAGGATAAGCATATGATAGAGGCATTTAATAACGATGAGGATATTCACGCACAAGTTGCTTCCAAAGTATTAAATATACCAATAGAAGAAGTTACAAAAGAGCAAAGGTCAAATGCAAAAGCAGTTAATTTTGGAATAGTTTATGGAATTAGTGATTTTGGACTAGCAGAACAGCTTCGGAATATCAAGAAAAAAGGCAAAAGAGTATATTGAGCAATACCTAGATAAATATAGTGGAGTAAAAGAATTTATGACAAATATAGTTGAAGAAACAAAAGAGAAGGGGTTTGTAGAAACACTTTACCATAGAAGAAGGTATGTTCCAGAAATTAAGTCAAATAATTATATGGTAAGACAGTTCGGTGGACGAGTAGCAATGAATACACCAATACAAGGAACAGCTGCTGATATTATGAAAATTGCAATGATTAATGTATATAATAAATTAAAAGAAAAGAATCTTAAGTCAAAAGTAATTGTTCAAGTACACGACGAATTACTTATAGAAACGTCTTTAGAGGAAAAAGAAGTTGTAAAAGAAATATTAAAAACAGAGATGGAAAATGTAATTAAATTAGATGTTCCACTTAAGGCGGAAGTTACAGAGGGATTTAGTTGGTACGACGCAAAATGAACAAATGAAAAATTGCATCTTGCGTCGTCAAACTGCATAAAAATTTTTATGCAATATACTACTTTTGATTTGGTCACATATAGGCAAAACGAAAGATAAAAAAGGAGATAAATTTGAAGAAGTTAGGTAAAATTTTGATATGCTTTATTATTGTCATATTAATTTATTTTGTATTATTTAAAATAATTAAAGTAGATAATATAATAATGAAAAAAATGTATCCATTAAAATATAGTGAATATGTAGAAAAATATGCAAATGAATATGATATAGATTCTTATATGGTTTATGCAATAATAAAGGTAGAAAGTAATTTTAATGAAAATGCAAAGTCAACAAGTAATGCGGTAGGCTTAATGCAAATAATGGAAAATACTGCAATGGAAATAGCAAATAAAATGAATTTAAATGTAAGTGAGCAAGATTTATTTACTCCAGACTTAAATATAAAAATTGGACTAAAGTATTTTAAAGATTTACTTAATAAATATAATAATAATTATAATTTGGCAATTATTGCATATAATGCAGGTATTGGTAATGTAGATAAATGGATAGCGGATGGAGTAATAAAACCAGATGCATCGGATGTAGAGAACGTGCCTTTTAGAGAGACAAATAATTATGTGAGAAAAATTTTAAGGGACTATGACATATATAAAAAATTATATATGAAATAATGTAGGATTTAGGGGACAAACCCCAAAATCCAGCAATAAAGTCGCATTGAATTTGAGAGATTAAGTTCAATGCTTTTTTTATGTGAATATAAAATAGTTACAAATGTTACAATTTTACAGAAATATTACATTTGTATTACAAATTAGCAAC
>CAYZMV010000031.1:0-10477 GCA_964479635.1 uncultured Clostridium sp.
TTCTCATTTCTTTTGTTACAACTTGACTTTCTTCACAGGCTACTAATATTTTCATCTTATCCTACCTTTCTATCTCTTCAATGCTAACTGCTACACTAGGCACTTGTGAATAAAATTTTTCTACTTCTAACTTAACAACTTGTTTATCGTCTAAATAGGCAATTTTATTTAATGAATCTAAAATACCCTTTGCAATATTATCTGTATCTGGTTTTACTGTTGGGAATATGTTGCAGTCTAGCATTTGTTGTCTTTTCTTTTTGCTTGTGCTTTTCGGTATTTCATAATATGTAATAATTTTAACCTTTAACGGTTTTTCTAATGGTTTTATTCCTCTGTACTTATCTAAAAAACAAGTTCTTATCCAGTTTTCATATTCTACCGTTTGTTTTGGTGTATATGCGAACTTTCCATTAAATCTTGGTCTTTGTTTAGCTTGTACTTTTCCAGGAATATTAAAATCTATTCTCATTTGTTATCACTCCTTTGGCATTTCGAACACTTTTGGAATTATTGTTACTGCTTTATTATTGTCTAAATTATATTGTCTATATTTATTCAAAATTTCTTGTAATACTTCTTCTGCTCTTTTTCTCGTTTTATATATACCTAACAATAAATTGTTTTGATATATTGTGTCAGCTCTCACAGTATTATTTTCCCAAACATATATTCTTTCTAAATTATTAAAATTTATAATATTGTCTTTTTCTTGGTTAACTATAATCATTATTTTTTTATCTCCTTTCACTCGTTATCGTGTTTGTTTTTAAAATTTCGGTTTTATGAGAATTGTATTGAGTTTTTATATTTCAATTATGGTAACTTTATTTCTTGTTGGATGCCCAAAATTGTTTTAATTTTTTGTATTGGATCTACAACATATTTGCATTTTTCCACCCCTGTAAAATCTTTTAATTCTAACTTTGAGCATCCCATACATAGATTATTTTGTATTGCTTTTTTACAGATTCCTGTTAATTCTGGATATTTCATAATTTATTGTTCCCCTTACTTTTTTCGTTTTTCTTTAATTCGTCTTGTAAACTTTTTATAAAATATCCCATAAAATGTCTCAAATCTTCATCTGTGCCACTAGAACAGTCAACATATTGTTTTGTTTTTAAAAATCTAAATAAAAAGTTATCTCTTGTAATTTTTTCTAAATATATTTTATATGGACTTAATTGTAGTTCCATAACAGCCCAATATTGTATTTTAAGTTCTTGTATCATTGATTTTGGCATATAATCTGTTGTTGTGGTATATATTTCTAATCTTTTCAAATGTCTTATAATTACTTCTTTGTCAATTTCCGTTAGTTCTGCAAATTTTTCATTTTCTGTTGTTAAATAATTAAATAATAAATTTAGTTTAGTATAGTTTAGTATTATTTTATTTCCTTTACTTTCTTTTACTTTACTTTGTGTACTTTCAGTAGGCAATAACTCGTCTGTATTGTAGTTAATGTTTACATTTATCGAGTTATTGTCTACATTAACTATGCTAATGTCTTTAAATTCATAATCTTTAATGTCTACCAGTAAATATTCTTTTACCGCAATTACGCCTTTTCTACGATTTACAGCCGTAAAAAACCTCTTTTGTATTCCGCTACTTGTTAATATTTTATATTTCAGATACATTTCTTGATTAAATATATTACGTTTAAAAGCAGTTTGTAAGTAAATATCAATTTGTTCAGTACTAATATTGTTCTTTTTAGAAAACAAAAGCTGTTCATCTTCGTTCCATTCATAATAGTAACCATTGCCATAAATTAACTGATATAGTTTAATTATAAAGGCAAAACCCTGTAAACCAAATTCAGCCTCAAATAATTCCATTTTAGAATCTAATACCACATCTAAAGAAAAATAATCTAAACCTTGTTTAATTGGTCTTGCCATCTCTTTTTACCTTCTTTCTACTGTTTAATTTTCGAAAAAATCTTCTGTTGCATTATACTCGTTGTTTTCCGTATTTTCCTGTGTTTCTTCAACACTTTCAACAGTACTTGGTTGTTTTTCGTCATCATAAGTAACCACATTTTCTGGAGCTGTGTCAATGTAATCTGGTGTTCCATCTTCTTTTATTTCTGCCATATCTTTTTCCATTGCATTTTGCAATTCAATGCTCATAATTCCCCATTTGCTTAGTAGTTGTCGTAACATTGTTTTATATGCCATACCGTCAAAATCTTTATACCAAAAGCTGCTATATTTCCACATATCTTTTTGCGGTACTTGTCCATCTAGCAATTTTTGATAAGCTTCTTTGTTAAAAGCTTTTGAATAAGTATCAGCGTGTAATAACATCTTCTTTTTTGACCAATACATCGTTTTTCTAAAACCGTTTAAATATTCAAACATTGCATAATAACCAATAGTTGGCGTTTGTTCTCGTGCTTCATCATCTTCAATAAGATTCACTTCTAATTCTTCTGTTAATGGATCATATTTTATAAGTTCCCCTTCTTTTATAGCTAATACATTTATTGTTTTGTAATAGCCACTTCTAATAGCTAATTGAATATATCCTTTATAGCCTAACTGGAATTGTGCTACTTTAATTTGTTCTTCCTTACCATTTGCAAGTTTGATTTTTTTATTAAATGGGACAAAATAATATTGTCCTAATTGAGGACTAGGGCTTAAACCTAGTGCCTCTCCTAAAAATGCTGCAGATATAATTGAACTGTGTTCGCATTCTTGTAATGCAGGATTTGTGCTAACTGCAGATAAAATACTTGTAATAAATCTTTGACCGTTCTTTCCTCCTACTGTTTCGTTAATTTTCTTTTTTATTGCATCTCCCATAATAAAGTTACTAAATGTTTGCTTTGTTTCTTTTTTCACTAAACTATTTGCAACTGCCATTTTATTTATCTCCTTTCAATAATTTTTCTAATAAATTTTTAAATTCGTCTTCATTATCTTTTGAAATATGAATTTCTTTAATCTCTATATTTTTTTGTTGTTTTTTACTATCTTTTAATTCTTTTAATATGGTATATTCTAATAAATCTCTATCAAAACCATTTTCTATTAGTGAATGTATCATTGCCCCTATTAAAGATGCTATTGTTAGTTCATCTCCCTCAACTTCTGCAATTTTTTGTACTTTTAAATTGCTATCAAATTCAACATTTATTCGTGCATATTTTCTATCTTCAACTTTCATTATTTACCCTCCTTTCCAAACAAGCTTTGTTGCTCATTCATATTTTTTACTACGATATTATTTTCTTTGTCTATTTCAACAGAATAATTTCGCCCTAATGTACTTTTATATATGCCTTTTTCTTCTTTTATTTTTTCTGATAATTGGTATTCATAAATTGGTTGTAAATATTCTTCAATTTCGTCATTAAATTCCCTATCTTCTTTTGTTATCCCAACATTTATTTTTAATGTAATCTCTGCTTCTTTTCCTGTAAGTATTGCATTTTTCGTTAATATGTCTATTGATTTTTCTAGCCTATCTCTAATTGGAGTTAATAATTCATTATTCAAATTTAATTTTTCTTGCATTTAATTTTCCTCCTTTTCTTGTTCTTTTTCTTGTAATTCTTTTAATCTACAAATATAACGCTCTCTTTCTTTTGCTTTTAAGTATCCACTTATATTACTATCAACATCAAAATATAAATCTGTCTTATCATAATTTAATTTTGTATTGTCAAATAAAATATTTAATAATTCGTCTAATTCGTCGCAACATTTATCTGACAATTCTTTTTCTTCCATAAGATCCATAAAACGATCTACTTTCATTTCAATTTTTTCGTCTTCCATAATTTATTTACCCTCCTTAACAATTAGTTTAATTCCTGTTCTATTTTCATTTTCAACTATTACATCAGTAAAAGCAGGAATACATATCAGGTCTATTCCTGTAGGTGCGACAAAACCTCTGGCTATTGCTATTCCTTTTATTGCTTGATTTAACGCTCCTGCTCCTATTGCTGTAATAATTACTTGATTATTTTCTTTTAAAAAACCTGCTAATGCTCCTGCTATTGAATTAGGATTTGATTTACTAGATACTTTAATTATTTTTTCTTGATTACTCATTTGTTTAACCTACCTTTCCATATTTAATATTATTAGTTATTAAAAATTCTTTCAGTTTAGACATTTGTTCTTTTGTTACCCATACTCTAAAATCAAGTTGTATTAAATTTTGTTCACTTGTTATATTTTCTGCATCTTTTGTTATATTTTGTGAAGATTCTGTATCATTTTGAATATTATTTGTTATATTTTGTGGAATTTCTTGTTTTTCTTTTAATTCTTCAAGTTTTTTTGTAGTGTCCATAATTCTCATACCCTCTTGAAGACTTAAGCTTAAAACACTTGCATTTTCTATATTACTAAAATAAAAGTCTTTGACCTGTTTATTGACTGCCTCATCTTTAATCTGTCCATCTAATACAGTTAAATCTGATTTTGTTTTTGCAAAAATATGATCTATTTCTGTCTGTATAGTAGTCATCTTATAAGTTGTATTTAGCCACCTATCAATAAATATTTGTTCAAAATTGATTAAGTTTTTATAATCGCCTATCTTTTCATTAAAATATTGTTCAATTTCCTGTTTCTTTTGTTCTTTTTGTTTATTTTCATACTCTTTTACTTGCTTATCAATTAGTTGTAAAGGCTCGTTTATCATTTCTAAAATAATCTTGATTTTGTTTTCAAATTCTGTGTATGGTTTTTCAAATTCTTTATGTATTTCTATTTTTCTGTCGTTTATAGCTTTTGATAATTTATTTAATTTTGATCTATCTTCCTTTGCTTCTTTCATTGTTTCTTCTGTGTATGTTATTTTTTTATATTTATCTAATTGTAGCGACAATTCTTTTTTCAATTCTTCAAAATTAAAATTTATTGGTTTTAATTCTTGCATTTCTTGTACTTTTAATTCCATTTTCTAAACCTCCTCGTCCTCAACTGTAATAAATTTTAGAATCTTATCGTCTTTTCTAAAATAGTCTTCTATTCTGTTTATATTACTTTTTGCCTGTTTATAATTAAACTGTACATACATTCCTTTTTTATTTCCTTTTATCTCATAAGCTAATTGTCGTGTTCCTATTTCCTTTATTTGTGTATCTTCATTATCCATTAAAGTCTTACAATTTTTTATAACTTCTTGTTTCTGTTCTTCTGTAATGTCAGGTACTAAAATAATGACACTTTCATATTTAATTGTTTGTTCCATTTATAAATTCCTCCTTGTCTATTTTTCTTTCAATAATTTTCATAAAATCTTTTATATTTTCTATTTCTTGCTCTGGTATATCAATTCTTGTAACCATAGCAATAGATTTTCCATATCTAGTAGGGACCTCAACTATGTCCCCAATTTCTAGATTCATTTCAGTATAATAGCTATACTCTTTTCCACTAAATACTTTCTTTTCCAATTTATCTTCGTATTTAACTCCTACTATATTTAATTTTGTAGGAATTTCATCAGTTCCGTTTATAACTTTTCCCATAACATTAACCTCCTATATTTCTGGTAATTTTAGTGGTGGTTCTTTATCTTTAACCACATATTCATTCCAAAACTCTATTTCTTTTTCTTGTAGTAGTTTTAAATCTTCTTTAACTTCTGATTTCAATATTTTATAATGCCTTGTATCTAGTTTTATTTCTCCGTCATAGTCATATTTAAGTTGTGCTTTTAATATTGCAAAATCATAACCTGTTACGTTTAGGTAATGTAAAACTTGGCAATAATAATTGTCTGGTATTTTTTCTTTCCATTTTTCTTTTTGCATACTTTGTAAAATATTTGTTGTTTTTATTTCTAAAATTCCAAGTTCTCCTGTTTCTCTATCAACAAGTTGTCCATCTAAACTAGCTAATAAAAATGGATATGTAGGATGCTTGATTATTGTATATTCTTGATGTGTAACTTCATATTGAGGAAAATCTAACTTAAATAATTCTCTTAAATGTTCTTCAGCTTTTGTTCCATATTGCACATAAGATTTATCAGATATATCTTCTGCATCTTTTCTTCCTGTTTTTTCTTTCCATAAATCAACATTGTTTTTATATGGGTTAAGGTTTAATATAGTAGCTGCATCAGAGCCGACCTATTCCGTTTTTTTCTTTCTTCTAGCCATCGTTCTCTTTTCATACTTAAATTCATAAAATCTTCTAATTGTTCTTTTGCAATTTCGTCTTGTAATTCTTCGCTTAAACCTTTCCCTGCTTTTACATTTGCCATAAATTCTTGAATATCCAACTTTTTCTCCTTCCTATTGCACCTTTTTGTAAATTATGTTAAAATACAGAAAAGTGAATTTATAAAAATTTTCATTTGAACTATCTAATTACTTTGACGGGTTTTAGGTAGTTCTATTATTTTTGTTTCTTCTTTTTCTTTTTTATAATATTCGTCTATTTCGTCAATATAAAGCTCATACCTAGTATCAGTACATAACTCTGATATTTTTCTTCTTTTAACTGATGGATCTCCATAACTGTTACTTTCGTTTAAATTTCTTATTTGCAATAAAACATCTGCTAAACTATGCTTAATGTCAGTTATTTCTTTGTCTTTGCGTTCTATAATTTCTTTTAATTCTTTAATTTTTATAGCCTCTGCTGTGTGTTTAGCCATTTTTTTACACCTCCTATCTTTCCTTAAATTTTTTATTTTTGCACCACATATAGTTCTCTGTTGGTTCAAAATTCTCATAAACTAGATCATCATCTTTTTGACTACAGCTCATATCTCCGTGTCCTAAATATTCGCAATTTGCACATTCATCACAACTTATATCGTCTTCATTTTTTAATCTATTTATTTTTACTGGTTTGTTCATTTATACTTCCTTTCATTATTTTGTTAATTTCTTTTAATATTTTTAAGATTCTGTTATGTTCTTGAATATCAATACATTCATTTAATAATTCTTGATAATATGTAATCATTTGTTATTCCTCCATTTATTTTTGCTTCTTCAATGATTGTTCTTTTAACCTTTCTTTATATATTTTTAAGGTACTGTCGTATTCTTCTTCAGTTAAATAGCTATATGATTCTAAAAACTCCTTTTTTGATAATTTCTCAAAATCATTCATTTTTTCTTTATCATCTATAAAATCAATTCTCATTTTTATTTCCTTCTATTCTTTTTATTTTTTCTATTTTTTTCATATTCTTCGTAGTTCCAATATGGTTTTGATGTATAGTAGAACATAAGCAAACCATAAAAGCCATAAAATATTGCTTGTCCAACTGTTATACTTCCACCTTCTAGTTGTGCTACGATTACAAAAATGAATATAAAACTAATTACACAAAACATCTTTTTTCTCTCCTTTCTCCATTAAACCTACAAATTTTAAAAATTCTGTTTTTATAATTATGTATTTCCATCTGCCTCCTGGTTTTTCTGGTGGTATTGCTGTCCCAAAATCAAAAACTTTTTGCCTTAGTCCTGCTCTAATTGTTTCTGCGTTTGAATGTAGCATTTGTCCTGCCTCATAGGGAGTTAATCGTTCAACTTGTACTGTTTTCTCGTTCATAAAATTTCCCTCCTTTTTTTAATGTGTCGCGTCGCAAACTTTTAATTTTTTTCATATCTTCCCTCCTTTCGTTTGGTTATTTTTTTAACCAAATATTTAAAAAATAATAAACTGGTTTATCGGTAAATTATTTCTTTTGCAATAATCAATAACCCCTCTACACGCTTTTGGGCTAGATGTTTTTTTATTTCCTAACATAATTTGATTAAAATAGTGAGGATCAATACCTATTTCTTCTGCAAACCAAGTTTGATTATTTCTAAATTTGTCTTTTATTAACTCCATCACTGCAACTATGTTAATTTTCATTTGAATAGCCTCCTTTCGTTTGGTTATTTTTTTAACCAAGCTCATTATATATTTTCTCTTTTTAAATGTCAATACTTTTTTGGTTATTTTTTTAACATTTTTTTGTTGACTTTTTAGACCTGCTGTTGTATACTATATTTGGAGGTTAAAAATGTTTAATAAAAAAGTTTTTTCTGATATTTTGAAAAAAATATATAAAACATATAAAAACCAACGAGAATTTGCAGATGCTACTGGTGTTAATAGGGGCTATTTATCTCAATATATAAATCTCAAACTAGATAACCCACCATCTCCTAAAATTTTAAAAGGAATTTCTGATGCTTCAAAAGGTATTACAAATTACGACGAGTTAATGCAAATATGTGGACACATACCAACTATCGAAAATATTTCTAATTCCTTAAATAATTCTGCAAGTTTTTTTACTGTCCCTGTATTTACTGATATAGAAGGACAATTACAACAAACAAAGGAAGATATTGCTTTACCAAACAATTTAGATACCTCTAAACAATATCTAGGTTATTTAATAAAAGATAATTCTATGGCTCCTTTATTAGATATTGGAGATATAGCAATTATACAAAAACAGAATACTTTTGAAAATGGACAGACTTGTCTTTTTTCAATAGATGCAAAAACTTTATTGATACGAAAGATTATAGATTTTGGAAATTATATAGAATTATATACAGTCATATCTTTTGGAAATGCTGATATGAAACTTACCAAAGAAGAAATGAAAAAAAGAAATTTTACAATTATAGGACGAGTAATAAAATCAGAAAATAAAAGTGCTTTTAAATAGAGGAAGGAGTTGTATTATGTTAAAATGTAAATATTGTGGTAGTACAAATGTAGAAGTTCAAGCTGTAGAAAAAAAGAAAAAAAGAGGAATTATAATGTCTATTTTATGGGTTATTTTAGCTATTTGTACTTGTGGACTTATTTTAATAATTCCTATTCTAACTCGAAAAGGAAGTAAAACAAAATCAGTCGTTGTTTGTCAAGACTGTGGTAAAATTACAAAAGTATAAAAAAAGCGGATAATGTGTTTTGTTTGCGACGCGACACATTATCCAAGGCGTAATCACTATTGAAAGTGAATACTTGATTATTATATATTAAAGTTACTTCATTTTCAATAGTAAATATAAAATTTATTATAAGAAAATGGAGGTTTTTTTAATGAAGAAAAGAGCTAATGGCAAGGGCTCTGCTGTTTATCTAGGAGACAACAGAGAATTTCCTTGGGGAGCAAGAATTACAATAGGCAAAGATAAAAACGGTGTTGCAATTAGACACTTTATAAATTTTTTTAAAACAGAATTAGATGCTTTGGTGTGTTTAGAAAATTATCATAATAACCCAACTCCACTTTATATTAAGGAAGATAAATACAACAGAATAGCCACATTTTCTAATACACTATATCCGTTAGTGGCTGTTGAAAATCCTAAAAATAAAATGGAAAATCAGATAAAAAAAGAAAATTATACATTTAAACAATTATATGAAAAATTTAAGGAAGTTAAAATGTTAACCAAAGAAGAAATAAAGTTAGAAAAAAAATATCATATAAGACCGAAAAACAAGCCTTTTGGTCAACATTATTGTCATAGTATGGAAACTGCATTTCATAATTCTACTGCCCTTTATGATAAAGTATATAAAGACTTGAGAGCTTCTGATTTTAATAAACATTTAAAAGAAAGCAAAAAAGGGGCAGATTCTCAAAGGCAAATGGTTAATTTATATCTAAATCTTGATAAATTTGCATTAGAAGAAGATATAATTGAAAAAGGGTATGCTCAATTTATAACTACCATAAGTTGTAACAGAAAAGAAATTAAAAAATCAAAAAATGAGCAAATAGAAAAAAGACGACCTTTTACTTATGAAGAAATAGACTATTTATGGAATTTTAAAACTAGATCAAAAGGCTTAAAAGAACACACTAAAAAAGAACGTGAATTATTTATAAGAGACTTTTGGTTAATGTTATTATATTCAGGTTGTAGAGCTGATGAATTACTGTCTATATATACTGATAATATATTTCTTAATGATAATTATTTTATTGGGGGACTAAAAACACAAGCAGGTATCAATAGAGAAATACCTATTCATCCTGCCGTTAAACATCTTTGGGAAAAATATTATAACCCAGAAAATGAATTTTTATTTATGCAGCCAAATGGTAACAAAGTTGATTATTCTTATTATTTTTATCATTTTCAATTCAACTTTGAAAAACTTCATCCAGAAGTTTCAAGTCATACTGCACACGATGCTAGACATACATTGCGTACAGAATTAAAAAAATTAAATGTAAAAGATATTATCATAAATTCCATTTTAGGTCATAGCAATGATGATGTTGGAGATGATATTTATACTCATATCTCAATAAAGGAAAAACAAGAAGCTATAAAATTAGTTACTTATAAAGAACAAAAAAAGTTATACATTCTTGCTTCAAATCAATAATAAAAACCAAATAAAACCTTTTTAAACTCATTTCGTAGTCAACAAAAGGGTAACAAAACAGCAATACCAAATTATAAAATGCTTAGTATTGCTGTATTTTGTTATACTTCCATAATAATTGG
>CAYZMV010000032.1:0-10358 GCA_964479635.1 uncultured Clostridium sp.
TATGCAGTCAGTTTATTTAATTCATCAATACGCTTTTTTGCTTTATCTTTATCCAATTTGTCCTCCTACATTTAGTCTTTTAATAAGTCTTTACCATTTTTTATATAATCCCAACCAGAAAATACTGTTGCAATAACTGAAATTGTCATTATTACTGTTGCCAAAATATTTATTATTAATTCAATTCCTGTTAAATTACCATTTATAAATGCTCCATATTTATTTGTTCCATTTATATTAATAAACATTAAAAATATTGCTATCATTTGAGTGAATGTTTTTAGTTTTCCCCATATACTTGCAGATATTACTTCTCCGCCTTTTTGTACTGCTACTAGTCTATATCCTGATACAACAAATTCTCTAAATAGCACAATAATTGGTATCCACGCTGGTAGGTTTCCATCTTCTACTAATATAAGCATTGCTGAAAGTACAAGTATTTTATCTGCTAATGGATCTGCAAATTTTCCAAATGTAGTGATTTGTTTGTTTTTTCTTGCTAATTTACCATCCAAATGGTCCGTATATGATGCAATCATAAAAATTATATCCATTATTAAATAAGATATTGGTATACCTAATATACTATAGTCTAATTTTAAAAATGAAATTATTACCATTAATGGCACTAATAAAATTCTAAATATAGTTAGTTTGTTTGGTAAATTCATAAAACACCTCTTAATATCGTTTGCTTTAATTATATAAGATATTAATGAATAAAACAATACATATTTTTCAAAAACTAATAGAATAGATAAAATGGTTAGCACTTTGTTATTATAAGTACTAACCATTTATTTATTCTACTTCTGTTGTTTGAACATTTTGTTCTATTGTTATATCGGCATTTGTTGGACATATTTGTATAAATGTATTTCCATCATTTACGGTTATTTCTTCTCCACTTTCGTATTTGTATACAGTTTGTCCACTATGTGTACTTTTCTCCCAAGTGATTGGAACAGAATATCCATTTGTAATATAATATCCAGTTCCACTTCCTATATTATTTAACTCTTGCCTTCCTTTGTTCTCTTTATCATTTAATGTGTAATTGCTAACTTTATAAACTATTATATTTTTAGCTGTATACTGCTCTCCAGTTGCTAAATCTATATTTGGTTTACCTGCCATAGCTCTTTTATATACTTTATTTTCTGCATCGTATTCATAACTTGTTGTATGATAATCTGAATACTTTAAGGTTAAACTGTCTGCTACTTTAGCTTGAATATTGCTACTTAAATCAATTTCTTCTATACTATAGTTTAATAGTAAATCTTTATTGGTATCTCTTGTATATCCTTCATCTTCAGCATATTTTTTTGCCTTTTCTAAATTGACAAAACCAGTATGTTCGTAGTCTCTCTTCAAAGTTTTATCTCTAAAAAATACTACATTTTCTAGTGATATTCCATCCAAATTATCAATACCTTTATTTAATCTTGTGTAGGCTTGTGGACTTCCTCCCCAATGTACGAATATTGCATCATTTTCTTCTGCATAATCTATAAAATAATGCCTTGCACTTCTAACTGAGCCTATTTTTGTTGGGTATACATCTTTATATAATGCCATCATTCTAGTTATTCCACCTTCTGCAATTATTTCATATACTAAATAGGCATCTTGCAAACCACATTGTGGCCACGCTGAATGATTATTATTTATCATTACCGCATAAGGTCTTGTTTTAGAATTTACATCTACTATTTTTACCTGTGGTTCTTCTATTGCTGTAGGAGATTCTTCATTTGCTGTTGTTTCTGCTTGTCCTTTATTAAAAAATTTTAAAGCTAATAAGACTCCTGCTACTATTATTAATATTACTAATATTATTATTAATATTTTAATTCCACCTTTTTGTTGTGTGTTTTTTTCTTTCATTTACTATTCAATCCCCTTTTCATTTTAATATTTTTAATTTTTCAAGTATATTTTCTTCTTTTTGCCTCATAAGAATTTTATCTTGTTCTTCAATGTGATCATATCCCATTAAATGATAAAATCCGTGTACTGCCATATAGGATAACTCTCTTTCGAAGCTGTGTCCATATTCTTGTGCTTGATCTTTCACTTTCTCTATTGATATTACGATATCACCTAAAATGTCTTCGTTTAAGTTCTTTCTATTCTCTAACTCATCTTTTTCAAACATTGGAAATGAAAGTACATCTGTTTCTTTATCAATATTTCTGTATTTTTTATTCATTTCCCTTATGTTTGTTGGATTTGTAAGAACTATATTAACATATAGTTTTTTATTGTTTAAGTTTTCTTCATTGAAACATTGTTTTAATACATTTTTTAGGATATTAACATATTCTTCATTTTCTTCTATTCCCAAAAAATTGATTTCTGCTATGTCCATTTTATTTTACCTCTTGTGCTATTTTTTTATAACTTCCTACCATCGTTTTATAACTATTTTTTATTTGTTTCATAGCACCTAATTCTACTAGTTTTTGTTTTATTTCTTTTATAATTTTTGAATAATCGTTTTTACTTTTATTCAATTTCTTTAAATCATTTTTCAAAAATAGAATTTGTTTTTGTTTTGTTTGTTCTTTTACGTCTTCTATTTTCTTTATTTCATTATACTGATCCCAAAAGATTTTATATTCTTCTCTTTCTTCTGGTTTGTCCCAATATACTTTTGTTGATAACAACCTTACATTATAATCTTCTATTAATTCTATTAGTAAATCGAATGTTCTATTTTTTCTAGCCTTATTATCTGTTTTTACAATTAAAGCTCTAGTATCTTTTATTAATTTTATATAACATTGTTCTGCTGCAATTAAAGGCAAACTATGAGTAAATAGTGATCTACTAATTCCTAATAAAATCATTTTTCGTTTAATTATATCTCTTTCATCTAATTTACCAACTAGTAAGCTTTCATATTTTTCGTAATCTTCAATTATATTTTTGTATTCATCTTTATCATCTACCCTTAATTTAATAGGTAGTATTTCTGAAATATAATTTTCTAATGCTTCAAATATTTTTTCATAAATGCTATCTATATTTTCTACTTTACTACTAGATTTATCTGCTAATTGAACAGAGTAATTTTTGAGCAGTCCTTTATATAAAGAATCCATTTTTGATACATAAAATTTGTTATATTTTTCTATTGTGGATTCCTTTTTTAAGCTGGTTACAGACTCATAATCTATTTTTAATAAATATTCTTGTTTTTTATATTTATATTCTATATATTGATTTTCTTTTAAACTTACAATTAAATAATACTTACTTAATGCATCTTTTTCAAAATTTGATGCAGTTCCACTTTTTACCTTTTTATATACTGAATCCATAATATATTTATCTATTGACTCAAGATATAAACTATAAACTTCTTCATATTTTTTCGAAAGTGTTTCTTTTTTTTCTACATTATCTTCTTCTACTGCTGTTATATAATTATTGTATGCCTTCAACAGATTGTTTCTTTTTATAGAAATCATAATATTATTTATACCTACTTTTGTTGGTATAAGTAATTTTGTAATAGTGCTAGTTATTTTCGAAAAAAATGTTTTGTTTGCGTCCAATACTCTTAAGCTTCTTTGTTCCATAAAATCACCTCATATCTTAAAATATTATTTTTTCCTTAATACCTATGTTTTCAAGCACTTCATATATGACCTCAACTTCTATATAACCTTCATTTGAATATACATTAACTTGTTTATCTAATATATTGTCTTTGTTTTCTATTTCTTTTTCTAGAGTTTCTTCTAATTGCTTAGTTGCAATTTCTGTAAGTTCTTCTTCCGTATATGTTTTAGGCTGTATTTCATATTCATAATTTGTTGTTTTTACTATTTCAATCGGTAAATAGAAGTTTGAAAATATCATTAATTTTTTACTTTCATTTATTGTATCATAATTTTGAAATTTTGAAAGGGTTTTATATAAATTTATTTTTAAATTATTCAAATTTACTGTATACTTTTTTTCCGTAGCGCCTGTGGGAACTTTGATTTCTTGATTTAAATAAAATTTTTCTTTTTTTGAATACCACACTTTTGCTTCTATATCGGCTGTAGAATGTACATACCTAATTCCTGTATATTTTCCTTCCATATATCCATTAACTAAAATATCTCCTTCTTTTACTATATCTCCAACACTTACGGCTGGTGTGCCATTTTGCACATTTATCTTAGTTATAATTGCATTCTTATTTGATAAAATATTGCAATATTCATTCTCATCTATTATTTCTGGTGCCATATCCGCTTCTTTTATTTCTACTATTGCATTGGTTCCGTCTAAATTTATTCCAACCCACGCAATATCATCTCTTTGTAATCGAATTTTATTTATAATTAAGTTTGTATCTATTTTATTTTTATTCATACCTATTTTAAATCCATTTTGATTAAGTATTTCAATTATTTCTTCTTTACTTATATTATTATTTCCTTTAACATCTATGTTCCATACAAAATTGGATGTTGCAATTAGCCCTATTAATATTAGTATGAAAAATCCTATGAATATTTTTCTTTTCCTATATTTATGTAGTATAAAAGGCAATCCTTTTTTACTTTCTATGTTAACTTTGGATTTAGTTTTTCTTGCAATTTCTTTTAATCTTTTATAATCTTTTATACTAATATTTGCATATAAAATTGTTGACTTCTTTCTTTGAATATTCCATAAAAGAATTTTTTTACTAATACATATATTTATAAATCTTTCTATAAAATAACTTTCAACCTTTATATTAACATATCCAATTATATAATTTATCCAAATCTTAAAGAACAAGTTTATTTCCTCCATTCAAAAGCTACTTTTCTTCATTATCTACTACTCTATCTATATCAAAACTTTCTATTGTGCCTTTAACAGATATATCATCTTCGGTAACTTGTTCTAAACTCAAATTGAATCCATTTATATTTATATTACCTATGCTAGTACTCACTTTAATATAAAATTCTTCATATTCTAAAATTCCTTTATAGTTTTCTATAAGCATTTCATCAAATCCTATAATTGTAATTTTAGGATCGTCATTAGAAATTTCTCTAGGCACTTCTAGAACTTTATTTATTTTATTTGATATTTTTCTTTTATTTTTCATTTTTACCTCTTTCTATTTAAATTCATCTAATGTTTTAAATTCATAACCCATTTCTTTTATTTCTTTTATACAGCTATCTAATATGTTTGAATTATCAACTGAATTAGCGTGTAATAATATTATGCATCCATTATGAATATTTGATAGAATTTTATCTTTGCCATACTCTTCTCTACCCTGTTTGTTTTCATCCCAATCATCATACGCAAAACTCCACATTGTTGTTTTATATCCAAGACTTTGTATTATACTTAAAGTTCTTTCACTAAATTCTCCCATAGGGGGTCTTATATATTTCATTTCATAATTGAATTTTTCATATACAGCAGAATGCAAATTCATTATTTCTTCTTTTACTTTTTCATCACTTAAGTCTGGTATGCTTTTATGATTGACCGTATGGTTTCCTACTATATGTCCTTCATTTATCATTCTTTCAACTAATTCAGGTTGTGTATTTAAATAATGTCCGGTTATAAAAAACGCAGATTTAACATCGTTTTCTTTTAAAATATCTAATATTTTAGAGGTGTACCCAGCTTCATACCCTTCGTCAAATGTTAAATATACATATTTATCTTCATTATTACCCATTGCAATACCGTCATATTTATTTAATAATTTTACATTGTTACTTCCCAAGTCTGGTTGCTTATGATTATCATTTCTTTTTATTCCCCAACCTATCTTTTTGTTAGATTGTACATTTGTAGAACTTGTAGTAACTGCCTCTTCATTTAATTTATTCTGTAACGTAATTACACTAAATGTAAATATAAAAATTACAGCTCCTAAAAATACATAAAATAGCTTTTTACTTTTCATTTTTCCTCCTTTATCCTTAACTAATATGTTAAAAATTACTCGTAAATTTCAATTTTGTCTTTTTATTCTTTTTATATTGACATTATTTTCTTTTTGAATTATATTAAATATGTTCTGGAAAATTAAGGAATTTTTTTTTATTGACAAAATAATAATTAAGTTCATTATTTTATTTAATTATATTACAGGTAGGTGACATATATGTTAAATTTTGTTATATGTGATGATAACCTTGCTGTATTAAACCGTCTTTCAAAAATGCTAGAATCTATTTTTATTGATAACAATATTCAAGCAGAAATTGGATTGAAATCATCTAATGCTTCTAGCATTATTGATTATCTTAAATGCCATAAAGTAGATGTTTTAATTTTAGATATTAATTTGAATTCTGATATAACAGGTTGTGATATAGCAGATATGGTAAGAAAAAAGAATAAAAATGTCTATATTATCTTCAGCACAGGTCATTTAGAATATGCTTTAATTGCTTATAAGTATAAGACTTTTGATTATTTACCTAAACCTATTGTAAGGGAAAGACTTGAAGAAACAATTTTAAGATTGATGGATGATATTAGCCAGACTCCATCAAAATTTATAAAATTGAATAATAAAACTATTATAAATCAAGATGAAATAAATTATATTAAAAAAGATGGTATGAAACTTGTATTTTGTACCAATTCTCGTACTTATGAAACATACAATTCTTTTAACAAAATTCAAAATTGTCTGCCAGAAAATTTTGTTAGATGTCATAAGTCGTATATAGCAAATGTTAAAAATATTACAAACATAAATACTAATAAAAATACAATAATATTTTCACCAAATGAATCTTGTTCAATAGGTGCTAAATATAAAAATGAAATAATGGAGGTTATAAAAAATGGAGATTTTACAAACAATTTGGACGGCATTAACAACCGAAAATGAAATGTTAATTAATCTTATTGATATTCCTTTAGTTTTTATAGAAATGTATGTTTCTATGCTTTTATTTACTACAATACTTAATATAAATGTAAACAGAAAACAAAAGATTTTGTATGTACTAATTCTTGGTATTATTGGCTTAATTACAGCTTGGACTATTCCTACACCTTATAATACTTTTATAAATGCTATAGTTTGCCCTATATTTGTTTATTTAATATTTAGAACTACTTTATTAAAAGCTATACTTGCAGAAATTACTCCTTATATATTCTTTGTCATTATAGGAATAATAGTTGGCAATTTATACAAAGCTATATTTAAAATTTCTAATCAAGTTTTTTATACCACACCTATATATAAAATTACAGGTTCTCTTTTAATATATTTGTCCGTGTATTTAATATATAGATTAATCAAATATTTTAAAATTAGTATCAAGAATGTAGAATTAAATAAAAAAGATTCTGGTTTATTAATATTAAATTTTATAGTTGGTATTCTAGGCTTATTTGCTGAATCATACATTGCTACCTTTTATACTGATTATTTACCTCCAATAATAAACTTATCAAGTGTTACTATTTTATTCGTTTATTTTTTAATAACAGTATATAGTTTGTTAAGAACTATTAAATTAGAAAAAACAAATGAAAAATTAGAAGAAGAAAAATTATATAACAAAACATTAACGATTTTATATGATAATATTAGAGGTTTTAAACACGATTTTAATAATATAGTTCAAGCAATAGGTGGCTATATTTCTACAAATAATATGCAAGGTTTAAAAGATTATTACTCAGATTTAATGGCCGACTGCCAAAAGGTTAATAATTTAGCTGTACTAAATCCAGAATTAATTAATAACCCTGCTGTGTACAGTCTATTAACTTCTAAATATCATAAGGCAACCGAATGTGGAATTACTATGAATTTTGAAGTATTCTTAGATTTAAAAACTTTAAATATTAAAACTTATGATTTAACAAGGATGCTTGGAATACTTTTAGATAATGCCATTGAAGCAAGTAAAGTATGTGATGAAAAAATAATAAACATAATTATTCGTAAAGATAATAAGGCAAATAGACAATTATTTATAATTGAAAATACATACTCAAATAAAGATGTAGATACAGATAGAATTTTTGAGAAGGGATATACATCAAAGTCAGAAGATGGCAAAAACCACGGACTTGGTTTATGGGAAGTTCGTAAAATATTAAAGAAAAATAATAATTTAAATTTATTCACTACTAAAACTGATAAATTATTTAAACAACAATTAGAAATTTATTTGTAAATATATAGGGTAAAGAAGCTACATTTGATTGTAGCTTCTTTTTTTCTATGAAATCAATGTAATTTTAAATTAATCTTTTTTTATTAAAGATGCTGGCATTTTTGGTTGATGTATATAAAACCAAAATACACAAGCTGAATTTGTAGATCTTGCATATTTTTCTGCAACTTTAGCTAAAAATTTTAACATATATATTTCCCCCTTTCAAAACACAAAGTATTTTGTACTCTTAACTCTTCATACTTAATTTTTAACTGCTTTAGTACTTTACTTTGTTTTAGTTATATTTATATAATTTTAAGTTAAGCAACATTTGTATTTTCTTTTGATTTTATATATTCTGCATAGCCATATTTATTATTTGTTATTTTGTATGCAAATTTACTTATCCAAATAGTTTGAAAAATTGTTAAAAATATTAATAAATTAGAAATTACTGAGTCTTTTACAATAATTGCTACAATTAATGTAATAGTCATTGTTATATATGATAATCTTCTTTTTAAATCTCTATCTTTTTTTCTTAGAATAGGAACATTCTCTGTATCTGCTGGAGCATATAATTTAATCATTATCATACTAAATATCCACGTGATTGCTATAATTATGTATTTAATATAAATAGGTTGTAAAACAACATATTTGCTTAAAAGTGCTGTACCTACATAAAACAAACTTGTTCCTACTATACATCCAATATGCGTTTTTAAATGAACTCCTCCTGAAAAGGTTCTGTATGGCATTATGAATAATAAAGCAAGTATTGATAATTTTAAAACTCCGCAAAGATATGCAACTAATAGAAGTACAAATGTCTTTGGCACTTCTCCTATTATAAGTTGAAGTCCATAATTTATAACCTCTGCTCTTTCATCATTTATATCTGGCATTTTATTTTGAATTTTTTTTGTTAATTTATCACATATTTTTTCAATCAAATAAAATCACCTCATCTGCTTTATGTTGTGATTTTATATTTAATTTGTCGAATATTGTTATTTTTGATACAAACATAAAAAAATCATATATGAAAATTTATATTTTTTATTTTCATATATGATTTTTTCGTTTCGTAAAATATACATAATATTTTTTTATAATATTTCTATCTTTCCCATCTTCCATAAATACCACACGGTAATATTAAATCTGAATTTTTCATAGGTAATCCTATTTCTCCTGATGAAATTTTACCCTTATATTTTTTTAAGTTTAGTCTTAACAAATTTCCAAGTACTTCTGCCGATATTCCTGTAGTATATGAATTAATTAAAACAAATAATGGGTTATCACTCAATACATTTGAACACAATCGTATTAAATCATAAACATTATTTTCAAATTGCCATACTTCTCCGAGAAGCCCCTCTTCCATAAGATGGTGGATCCATTATTATTGCATCATATTTGTTTTCTCTTCTTATTTCTCGATTTACAAATTTTACTACATCATCAACTATATATCTAATAGGTTTGTCTTGAAGGCCTGATGCTATAACATTTTCTTTTGCCCAAGATACCATTCCTTTTGAGCTATCTATATGGCAAACAGAAGCTCCAGCATATAAACACGCAACAGATGCTCCTCCTGTATATGCAAAAAGATTTAATACTTTAATCGGTCTTTTTGCATTTTTTATTTTTTTTATCATCCAATCCCAGTTAACAGCTTGTTCTGGGAACAATCCCGTATGCTTAAAGCCCATTGGTTTTATATTAAATGTAAGTCCTTTATATTTTACTTGCCAACTTGCTGGAAGTTTTGTTTTATAAACCCAATCTCCTCCACCTTTGCTACTTCTTTTATATATAGCATTTACTTTTTCCCATTCTTTAGGATATGACTTATCTTTCCAAATTATTTGAGGATCTGGTCTTATCAATCGTATATTTGCCCATCTTTCTAATTTTTCACCATTTGCCATGTCTATTATTTCATAATCTTTCCAATCATTTGCTACATTCATTGATTTTTCCTTTCTTAATTTTATTTTAAAACTGAATTTTAAATTTTCACTTTGTAACAAAATTAAAATATTTTCTTGACTTTGCTATAAAAATTATAGTATAATCAAAATAGGAAATGACAATTCCGTAAGATACGGTTTTGCCAGAGTATATTTAATAAACCATTTACCCTGTCAAAAGTAGAATGGTTTATTTTTTATTTATGTA
>CAYZMV010000033.1:0-10348 GCA_964479635.1 uncultured Clostridium sp.
CACTTTTACTATTAAATATTTTCCCTCTTAATTTCATCAATTTTAAAGTATCATCGATTTGATAATCCTTACAAAATATTTTATTTATTAACCACATAATCATTACCTCTATTCATTAAGAACTTATTTACTATTCACTAAACTTAATTAGCTAAGCATCATATACAAGATTTAAAACAACAATCTAACATAAACACTTTTTTTACATTACAGTATTATTACCGCCATTATTTTTTTCTATATACATTTTTACAGCTTCTATAAATTCTTGATAATCTTTATATTTACTTTTCATATTAATCAAACAATTAACAATATCTTCACTGTTATCGGAAGGATATACTATTTTTTCATAATATTTTTTTTCATCTTCTTTTTTAAATAATGTAGCAAATATACCCATTTCTTCTATCGTAGGAATTCTATTTTTCTTTTTCATAATATTAGAAGCATATATAAAAGCACTTTCTTCAAATTTTTTACAACGTTTTTTATAATATTCATCAAGAGTACAAATAACCTTAGCGGGATTTCCTGCCACAACAGAATTACTAGGAATATTTCCAGACACAACAGAACCTGCTCCTAATATTACGTTATCTCCTATTTTACTTCCCATTAATATTATAGAATTCATTCCTATAAAACAATTATTCCCTATTACAGTTATACCACTATTCTGAGGCAAATTATTATAAACACTTCTACAAACAGAATAACTAAAATCATGAGCTAAAATAGTAACATTCCTAGTTATCTGACATTTATCTCCAATTTCTATAAAACTACATCTATTAGGATCAATATACACAGTTTTAGGATCATGAAAATGAGTATATTCTCCAATATTACAACCTTTTTTTCTCAAAAAATTAACAAAACTTTTAGAATTTCTTCTAGAATAAATTACTTGAATCTTATTAATAACTTTTTTTAAAAACATATTTTTTACCTCTCTAGTTATGGTTAATTTCAATATTCTATAAATTTTTTTAACGCTTTATAATATTTAACCAACTCCTATTTTTAATACACAAAAAGACATACTAATGACAAATATGTCAAAAGTATGCCTTAATTTAAGTACATTATGAGATAAGTATTTAGATACTATTACCCCCCCCCAAGTTGACAAGCAGTTAACTATTTTTAATTTCATAAACATCATCTCTCTATCGCATTTCATTATAGCAAAAAATACCATTAATTTCAATAATTTTTTATTAGTCCACAAAATTCTTCACAAAGAAAATCCGATATAATAGAACTATAAAAGGTAGTTGATAAATAATATGTGTGAAGAATTAAAAAAAATTATCCTAAACTTATATTCATCTCATTAGATCTATTAGTTACTATTTTAGATTTCCTTTCAGTTATAATAACAGTTTCTATACAATAAGAGGCAATTTTCTCAAAGCCACTGCATCATAACAATTAAAAACTTTCATAACTTCTCCATTTGATCCACTATTATTTTTCTTACTTTTTCTAAATCTTTTTCTGTATCAACGGAAAGAGAATATGATGTTATTTCTTTAAATCTAATTTTTATTCCATTTTCAAGAAATCTTATATAGTCAATATCTTCTACTTTCTCTATTTTACCCATTTTAGTATTTACAAAAAAATCTAGTGCTTTTTTATTAAAACATTCAATACCTACAGTTTTATAATAGTCAAATAATAATGTACCCTTTGGATAGGGAATTGGTGTTCTAGAACAATACATTCCTAAGTCATTCTCCCCAATTACCACCTTTATATTACCACTATCTATTGTCTCTGCGGGATCTGTTAACTTACGTCTTGCACCAATAAATACTTCTTCATCATTATTTTTCTCTGTTGGGATTATTTTTCTAACACTATCTATATTTATAAGTGGTTCATCACCACAAATACAAATATAATAATCTGCGAAAATAGTATTCGATACTTCTTGTATTCTAGAGATATGATTTGGATGATCATTTCTTGTCATAATTACATTCATATTATATTCTCTACATACATTTTCTATTCTTTCATCATCTGTTGCAACATATAGTTCATCTAATTCCTTTAAATTTTTTACTCTATCGTAAACCCACCATATCATAGGTTTACCTTGAATATCAGCAAGAGGTTTCCCAGGGAATCTAGTTGATGCATATCTTGCAGGAATAACTCCTACAATCTTAACATTATTTTTTTATTTATCATAATTTTTTTCCTCCATTTATTTTAATTTTAAAACTTTTATTACTTTTTTATAATTACTTGCTAGTACAACAAATATTATTAATATTAATATATATCTTATTACTATACTTTTATAAAAGGGAATAATTAAAATGGCTAGTATAGTAAATATTAACGATGTTATGAATATAAATTTATTATCATAATAATCAATACCATTGGCATTTTTCTTACAAACCTTTCTCATAAATATAAAATGACCTATTGCATATAAAATATAGCTTACTAAAGTAGTATATCCTGCAGCTATAAAACCATATTTTTTTATAAATATTGCATTTAATACTATATTACATACTGCTGCCGCAACTGATGCAACACCAACATATTTTGTCTCATTATAGTAATATTCGATATTTGCAAAAATATTAAATAAAAACATAAAGTAAACACTTGCAGATACAGCAGGTACAATGTATATTGCTTTAGAATACTCAGCCGGTGCAAATATTCTCATTAATTCTGGTGCAAAAAGTATTAAAACAATATTCACAAGAGCAACTAAGAGTATTAGAAAATTTGTATTTTTTTTAAGTTTTTTTAGATTTTCTCTTTGTTTTATTATTTTATATGTCCAAGGAGTAAGTACTTTTATAATTGAGTCATTTACAATTTGAGTAAAGTAAGATAAGTTGTATGCAAGTGAGTACACACCTGCCTCCGCTTCACTACACATTTTTCCTATCATGATTCTATCAAACTTTGATAGTACTTGAAATGATAAGAAATGGGGAATTAAGGGAATACAATATGTTAGAAAAAATTTAATATATTTTTTTGAAAACTTGAAATTTGCTTTTTTCAAACAATAAATATAAATAGCTAGACCAATTATGATATTTACAAAGGCAGATGCATATATTCTTCCATATCCCCTATTAGTTGAAATATATACTGCAACAATTCCAAGTAATTGACTTAATATACCCATTAGAATAGATAAAATGGTCATTAGTTTATATCTAAATTCATATCTTTCCCTTCCTGCCCAAATGTTAAAGGCAGAAAAGAAAAGAATATCTAGGAACATTAATATCATAATAGACATTGGAAAACCTGTTATATCTTTTATAAATATGTTTATAATATAATATATAAATAAGCAAATAACTGATAGACCAGTTACAAAAATTTGTGCTGACGATATAAACCTATCTTTATCATCATCAAACTCCTTTAGTCCAGAGTATATTGCATAACTAAATACATTAAGTGAGGAAAATATTATAAATAGATCATGCCATGATTGGTAGAGAGTATATTGACTAAATTCCTCAACTGTTAATATTCTTGTAAATATTGGCACAACAAGTACAGACATACCACGTTGAATAATATTCGCAATTAGAGCCCATATCGATGCTTTTGCGACGACTGATAGTTTTTTATATTTATTTATCATACAGTCACTCTTTATTTTTACCATTTATTTTGTCTTTATATATACTATAATATGGACCACGATACCCATCTAGTTTATAATCCAAGTTGAACTTATAATATATTTTTCTAGCTAATAGTGAATTACTAAAAGTCTTCCTTAAAATTTTAATAGGCCGATACCATAAATAAGCATAAAAATATGAGGCTATTGGTATTTTTACATTATTTTTTTTTGCTTCATTTTTAAATTCAATTACATAGTGTTTAATTCCTTCTCCCATCATTTTACCTATATATTTAGTTTTATGCATCATAAACTCATCTACATTAAAAACTTCTTTAAAGCAACTTAGTTTACCAAAGGCGTAAAAATGACACATAGTACGTAAACATTTATAACAAAAAGAACAATTTTGGGCCAAAGTGGTTGGATTTTCATGTAGTGCCTGTAGAGAGCATACTGATAAATGTTTTTGAGCTACTCTAAAGTCAGATATATATTTTTCTTTATCCATTCTTTCACATTCTAATCCAGCAGAGTAAAATTTTAAATTTTCATTATCAATACATGATAGTGTAAATATATCAAAAACACTAGGATCAAATCCATGCACCTTAGAGATGTCCAAATTAAATTCAGATATTGGTCCACCTGAATTAGCATAATAAATACTTATTAATTTCTGCAAGGCAAAAGGAATAGATGCAAAAATAGGTGTAAAAAATGTTATAAATGATTTATAAGGGAATTTATAAAATTCATATAGATTGCTGTAGCATGCAATTTCTTCTAAATTACATTCTTTCGCTATTTGTTTAACTTCTAAATTATTTTTTTTAAAGACATCTCGCATACGTTTCTCATCATTATCTACAGAAGCTGTGGAACTATATATCAAATGAGTTAATTCCATTTCTTTAGAGACTTTCCCTTCAGAATATCTTGCAATCGTATAAAAAGAGTCAACCCCTCCACTACATCCTGTTGCAACTTTATTTTCACTTTTTATGGGAGTACTATCAAGTGGTCCACTAATTTTTATATTATGCATAGGATATGTAGGGTTGTTTTCAGAAACCATTGGAATATAATATGTAGTTAGACCATAGTATAAACGCTCTGATATTGGAGATGTAAACTCTATATCCATATCACACTCCATTGCACTAGATAATAAACCACTAACAAAAGCATCACTTCTTTCATAACACAAATATTTTTTAAATCTTTTTTCAAATTCAAAATAACATTCTTTTGTTTCTTTCTTTAAAGTATTAGGATTAATCATTGTTATATTTGCACATAATTTAACTGATTCTCCAAAGATTTCTGAATTTTTTTCTTCTTTTATAAATGGTTCTGATATTATAATTTTATTTCTCATTTCTATCTACCTCTTTCTTTAAATCATTTAGAAATTCCTCTTCTGTATTTGGAATGTGTATACCACCATTTTTTGTGAGAATTCCCATTTTATCCCAAAACTTATCATATTTTGCTGCAAACTGCTTAAAATCAGTTTTAATAAATTTGAATAACATATAAGCATTCATTTTATCTTCAATTAGCATTTTATAAGTCGGAATAGCACTACTTGAGATTGCGATAAGTACTTTATCACTAAAGTCCCCTACCAAGGCAAGAGCTTCCCATGGAACTCCGTCACTTTTTAATGTTTTTATTTTCTTTTTAGAAAATCTATCCTCACTTGTTCTTGGATGAAGCTTTATAATCGCATTATCGCGTCCTACAATTTTAACTATTTCATCAAATACTCTCTCATCATCTATATCCTTATTATTGGCAAGTACTGCTTCCTCAAAAATAATGTATTTTCTATCATAATTTTTTAATACTTTACTAACAGAAAATATATGATCAACTGTTTTTATAAAGCTTGGATCATGACATATTTCTCTATCAAGTTTAAAAACACTACATTTTGGATTATATAATAATTTATTGGGTTCAAATAAAAGCCATCCATCAAGGTTACTTCTTGTTATTTTTTCTTTACCTAGAATTTTATTTCTCCATTCAATAAATTTCATAAAGCCAAAAATGGGATACATCTCATCAATAGGAAAATATGAAATATAGGCCTCTTCATACATAAATACCTTAGGATAATAATTTCTAAATGCATAGAAACTTCTAAGAGATGATGTATATAAGTCATAATTGCCAATATAAATTTCATCATAATATTTAATTTCCTTCATCCATCTTTTCTTAAGCATTATGCTTGGAAATAAAACAAAGATTAGTTTCTTGATTTTTTGCATTATTGTTTTTGATAAAATGATATCCTTTATCGGCACAAAATAAACATTATTAAATTTTTTTTCCTCTTTAATTTTATCTAAAATTCTATCACTCCCACTAAATGTATCTGTAACAACAAGATCTAACTCGTCATTACTTTTTGTGAATTGTTGTTTTATAATCAGTGATACAATAATTTGAAATGGGGTTTCACAAATTATAAGTTTTCGCATACTCTTCTACCCTCTTTCTAATGATTTACTTTCCTCGGTATTTAAGACATTGGGATACATTATTCCTATCAGATACATTGTGAATATTATTCCTGTATCAATGGTATCTGCAAGGCTAAGAAATAATAATACTAAAAGTGAAATATTTATAACAAATTTTATTCTTACATTTTTTATTTTTTTATTACTTTTTTGAATCATGCCAAACATAATAAAATAGATAATTAATCCAATTGTCCCAGATGTTACCATAATATTTAAAAATAGGTTATGTGTATGAGTTACTCCATAAAATATTCTACGAAAATATGCATCTGGCTGGACTCCTACACCAATTAGGAAGTTTCCTTTAAATAAGTCAATAGCGTTATCCCATATTAGAGTTCTTGCTGAAAGTGTTACATCTTTATGCAGAACATTCATTATAAAATTACTAAATAAGTCTTGAACATGAAATACTACTAATAATATATTTAGTAAAATAATGAAAATTAAATAATACTTAAAGTCTAGTTTTTTTATAAAGCTTGCCTTTTCACTTCTTGAAAATAAGATAATCGCAGCTATTAATAAAATCATCCCAAGCATTGCACCAACTGACCATGCTTTAATTAAAGTAAATAGTACCATAATAGATGCAAAGTAGAACAGCCAGTTTAGTTTTTTATGTTTATAAATAGAATATATAGCAGAATAAAATATAAGTGGTAACATAAAGAAAACATATCTATTTTCAATACCCAAAAATCCAATTAATGCGTACATAGAAGTTTTTGGAGGAATAAATCCATTTGGAACAATCAATACACAAATTGTATTTATAAGTACTAATATAAATAAAATTATATATAAAATCTTTATATAATTATGTTTTAGTTTAGGAAAGTAATAATTGGTAATTAGTGTAAGGGAAATAACATTTAATGCAGGTCCACAATATTTCACTATATCACCACCATTGATAATGGTTGTTAGTCCTAAAAATAATTCATATAGTATAATTATAAATGCTCCCTTAGTAATCTTTGTATTACTACACAATGTAAATAACAATATTAGTATAAACGCAATTATTTTAAGTACTGAATAAATATTGTCTATAAAAACATATGGCTCATATTTAAAAAGCAATGGTTCAAAATAGAAAATAACTAGTAGAAAACAGATCACACAATTTTTATTAAATTTTATAGACATTGTAACACCAACCTTTTATTTTTGTAATTAATTAAATATATTTAGATAAATAGTCTTATAGAGATTAAATGATATTCTAAAGATAAATATTTGAGATTTTCTTATAAATGGAATTTTATTGGTTATTAAAAGCTTAAATAAATTCTTATCTATTAGCTTATTTAACTTTGCAACAAGATCTTGATCTATTTGGTTAGAAGAAATCATTTTATTTACTACAGTTAAATACCATCTTATTACTCCTATATATAAATATTTAATATGTTTTACATTTTTCTTGCAATAATTAACATAATTATCTACATATTCTATTATTTTTAATGTGTCATTATTAAAAGTGGAATTGGAAATGGAATTTTCTCTTTTGAAATAGAAATACTTTGGTGTTGAATCAAAATATATACCATCAGATTTTGCAATTAATTTATATATTGTTTGAAAATCCTCATAAATCTTTCCAACTGGAAACTTTATATTCTTAAATAATTCTCTTTTATATATTTTATTCCAAGTAACAATATCAAAATATTCTTGTATTAAAAAATAATCTAGAGCCTCATCTTTATTAAAAAACTTTTTTACGTGCTTTTTGGAATTTATTTTAGTAGTCCCATCAGCATAATATGATAAGTGACCACATGCAGATATTTTTGTATTATTTTCTTTAGCATTATTGTATAAAGTCTCAAACATATCTTCTTTTACAAAATCATCGCTATCAACAAATCCTATAAATTCTCCAGTTGCATATTTAATTCCTGTATTTCTAGCTCCACTTAAACCCATATTTTTTTGAGATATATATTTTATATTTGAATACTTATCTTTATATTTTTGGCATATTTTATCAGAGCCATCTGTTGAGCCATCGTTTACAATGATTATTTCAATGTCTTTAAGAGTTTGATGAGTAAGAGAGGCAAGACACTTCTCTACGTAATCGTAAACATTATAAACGGGGACAATAATACTAACTTTAATCATAACTATCAGCCTTTTTTCTTAACCAAATAATTATCTTGCCATATGGGAGTTTTATTTTTAATAATTCTTTTAAGTAGGCACTTTTCCATTTTGTGTTTAGAAAATTTTCTTTTAGCTTGCTTAATTTTATTGGTTCAACAAGATTATAAGAGATACCATTATCATAAAAATTTAATTTTTTTAAATATTTAATATCCTTTAAAGTTGGATTATTACCAAAGTTGTTTAGACTTTTGATAATTTTCTCTTTATCTATATTTATTTTATTATCAAACAATAACATCTTATTTAAAAAGCACTCTATACCTTCTTGAATATTTTTTATTATCTTGGCACTATTTTTTGTAAACTCAGAAGGTGCAAATATAGGATATATTTTTTCATTCATACTCTTATATCCTATAGTTGTCCCATAGTTTGGCATTGATATTACTTCTAATAGTCCTGAATAATTTAGCACATTTTGACATACATCGTTATTCTCATTAAATAAATAGCCATCCTTCATTTTTTTATCCATTACTCCAAGATATAGGCCTTTTATTTTCTTTTTACTTTTTGTTATTTCAATATATTTTGATAATAAGTTTTGCATACTCCCTTTCCACCCAATATCAACTAATATATTATTATCGCTTAGGGTTGCATCTATATATTTATTAAATAATTCTAAATTATCAAGAAGATCATCTTTTAAATATTTACACTCTAGGAAATAATCAATCATTTTACTCTTAAATAGATCATTTAATTTGATATTATAATTGGCAAGACTACATTTATACTTATCTGGATTAAGACCTAGTCTTTTTATAAAATCATATACAGTCTCATTTCTTTTTAAACTAATATAATTCATTAAGTTAGTTCTATCTATATTATTTTTTTTAAATAAACCAAATATTGATGATAAAATACTCTTCCTAGATAAATATATCATTTTAGTCTCAATATCTGGATATAATATATTAAAACATTTTCTATAGAAATCTCCTTCTCTTGATACAAAGAATAGTTTATAATTTTTTTCAATATTATCATATATAAAATGACAAAATTCATATATTAATGGTCCAAATAGCGAATAGCCTAAATTATTATAATAATATTCATTATATTGATTATTTCTTATAAGCTTTGATTTAATACCTAATAATTTTGGATTTAGATAATCACTTCTTAGTGCATCTCCTATATGAAGAAGCTCATTTTTATTAATATTTAAATCATTTATAACCTTCTTATATAAGTTAGATTCTTTTTTACTTTTATTCTCCTCACATGAAACATAAAGTTTATAAACTTCATAACCATTTATCTTTAATATTTTTTTTATTGTTTTTTTATCTAAAAACATATCACTTATACAGATTATTTTATATTTATCTTTATATTTATTATAATAATATAAGCCATTAGTATCTACTGTACTATTTTTTATTTCATATTCTTTTTCTAGTTTTATTATTTTCTCTTTATCAATATTTGTTAAATTATCATCAAAATATTGATAAATATTTTCAATATTATAATTATTACCACAATTTTTTTTTGCTAATTCTTCTGCTTTAATTCTTTTATTTTTAAAATTATCTATTTTTAATTCTTTTTCCATCAAGTCATATATTTCATGTAAGGGAATAGTTCTTTTAATAAGCGTGTCATAGACATCAAAAGATACATATTTTATCATACTTTCACCAACTCATTATATTTGTCTTCTAGCTTTTTAACTTCTTTTTTTATATCATAACCATACTGTCTAATTTTTTTAGTACAATCACATCTTTTAGATGATACCCACCTATTAATAGCATTTATCCATGTTTTCAAATCGCTGTTTAATGAAATATACTCAATATTATCATTTACCTTAGTAATTTTTGGAACATTTGTTGATACGATACATGATAATCCTGAACATTGAGCTTCCATTAAAACCATTCCTAAGCCTTCATAAAGTGATGGTAATAAAAATACATCAAATGCTTGATATAATTTATTTACATCATCTCGTTGTCCTAAAAATTTAACTGAATTA
>CAYZMV010000034.1:0-10283 GCA_964479635.1 uncultured Clostridium sp.
TATATATCATTTTCGGCTGTTGTAAATGCTTTATAAATGTTAAATCTATCTTCATAAATATTTTCTAATGTTCCTTTTGCTAGTTCAATTCCATTTTCCTTTAAATACATTCTATCTTTATCATTCAAAAATCCTTCTGCAAAATTTGTGCTTGGAAATACTCCATCATTTAAACCTAATATAAATAGCGTATGTACCTTATGGTTCCTAGATCTTTCTATGTCTCCAACTATTACTTGGTCAAGGCTTTCAGGTATTTCTCCAAAAGAACTTTCTTCTAAACCTGATTTTAATATTTCTCTATAATCGTCAAAAGTCATTTTTTGATCTGCAAATACTAAATTGATTTCGTCCAAAATTCCAATCATTATATTCCAACAACTAGAATATTCATTTGCATATTTAATTTCTTCATCAGAACTTAAGTTATATATCTTTTCTTGCAATTTTTGTTTTATATTGTTTTCTTCTAAAAATTCATATAGTTTTGCTGTAATTTCTTTTGCAGTTTTTTGTCCTTCTAATTTTTTCTTAAAATTAATTAAAGGATTTACAATTTTTCTTCTTAATTCATTTAAATATTCTATATCCATACTTAAGGAATCATAATTCCAATCTTCTTTATACCATTTGTTGCCTCTAATTCCCCATTTTTTACAATAATTTTCTAATATGTATATGTCTTTTTTATCGATATTCACAAATCCTGTTTTTATGTAACTCAATACGGATTCAGATGACCAGTTTTGAGTAAATATTTCAAATATAGAAAGAATATATTTTACTAAAATATTATTATTTAATTTTTTATTGTTATCTATAAATACTGGTATATCAAATTTTGAAAATATTGCTTTGATAATTCCTGTATAATCTTCTACATTTTTCGTAAGTACGGAAATGTCTCTGTATCTTATATTTTCATCTCGTACTAATTTGATTATATTTTTTGCAAGTTTTTCTATTTCTGTATAAGGATTTTTGCATAGTTCAAGATGTATGTGCTCTATATCTTTATTATACTTTTTATATATTGTGCTATATATATTTTTCTCTAGATGCTTTAGCTCCTCATTTTTAAATCTAAAACTTTCATCTAATTCTACTGGATTGTCCACTTTCGTTTTTGCATTTCTTGCACAGTCTATTAATTTTTTTATCATTTGTTTGTTTGAATAAAATATATCATTATCTGGGTTATCTTCTTCCCTTAGACTATCTGTACATATTGTTATATTTACTTGATTTGCTTTTTTTAAAATTTCTTCTATAATGCGATATTCTTGCGTAGTAAATCCTGCAAATTCGTCTATATATATTATACTGCCATCAAACATTTTGCTTTTGCTTATTTTATCTGCAAGTATTGTAAGCACATCATCTTCGTCTATATAATTTCCTAAAATGATTTCTTCATATTTTGCATATATTTTAGTTATGTCTTGTAGCTTCAATTTCAAATATTCATCATCTGTGTTGCTTATTTGCTCTTCTAGCATTTCTACTTCTACGCAATGTTTCTTAAATTCTGTTATACTTCTTAAAATTACTTCTATATCTCCTGTTTTACCTAAAAATTTTAGGTCTTTTTTATTTTTTTCTAATATGTATTTTATAAGCATAGTCTGTCCTGTTTTGGATAGATTAACTTCGTTTATTCCTCCGTACTTCTGAAAATACTCTATGTGCTAATCTTTTAAAACTTATAACTTCTGCTTTTATTGATGCTCCTTCTTCTAGTGTTTCTAGTAGTCTTTTTTCTGTTGCATACGAAAATTGTTCTGGCACTATTATATATATTTTTTGTGCAACAGACTTTTGAGCAGAAGAGTCTGTCCACTTTTGCTCAAAGGTTGTTTTCTTTCTATAAATTTCATTTTTTGCTTCCTTCAGAATGAACTCGCTTTTGCCTGTTCCTGCTCGTCCATATATTAATCGCATACTCATATATTTTTATTTACGCTTCCCTTCTCCAATAAAATAAATATTGTTGTGCAATTCCTGCTAAATTACCATATTTTTCTTTTGCTAAATTTTCTATTTCTCTTTTGCTTACTTTTGTTTCGTCTTCTTTTTTTATGTATAGCTCGTTCATTACTCTTCTCACCCATACATCTATTGGAAACACTTCTAATTTCTTTAGTGTAGAAAATAGCATTATACAGTCTGCAACTTTTGGTCCTACCCCTGAAAATTGTAATAACTCTTCTTTTAATTTTTTTGCATCTTTTTCATTTGATAATTGATTTAATTTTTGTTTATCTTCATTTATCATTTTTGTTGTTTCATATACTCTTACATCTCTAAATCCTAATCCTAACTTTCTTAAATCTTCTACACTGGCTTTTGCAAGTTGTTTTGGAGTTGGAAATGTATAATATTCTTTTTCGTTCCAAATAATTTTATTTCCATAGTTTTTACAAAGTCGTTCTATTATTCCCTTTATTCTTGGTATGTTGTTATTTGCTGAAATTATGAAAGATATAATCGTTTCCCATAAATCTTGATTTAACAGTCTTATTCCGCTTCCATATTTGATACTATTTTTTAGATTATCATCTATTTTAGATAGTTTGTTTTTTATATTATCATAGTCTCTTTCTAAATCAAAATACTCTGTGCATACCTTTTTTATATCACCTGAAACTATACCCTTAAATATTATTTTATTATTTTCTTTTTTCACGTTTACAACATTTTGTCCAAATACCCCGGTATAGCTTCCATCTGTTTGTTTGTTCCATCTAAAGCATTGCCCACATTCAAAAATATGCTCTGGCTCAAACGAAGTGCATTTTTCTAATATGTATTCTTGTTCCATATCATCCTCCATATGTATTGTATCATATTTATTATTAATCTGTATATAATTAATTGACATTTTCATTTTATTATATTATTATTAGATTATAAATTTTAAAGGGGATGATAATATGAAATATATATGTGATATATGTGGATTTGTTTATGATGATGACAAAGAAGCAGTAAAATTTGAAGATTTACCAGATACTTGGGTTTGCCCAATATGTGGTGCTGGGAAGGATTCTTTCTCTAAAGCAGAATAGGATTTTGGGGTCTATCCCCAAAATCCTATTTTATGGCTTCTTGTGCGAATTTATTGTTTATTATTACTTCATAAGGTGCTTTTTGTGTAAGTTCACCTGCTTCTTGCATTACTGTTTGTAATTTATCAAATGCTTCTTCTTTTAATATTGGTGTTTCATTCCAAGCATCTATATCTTTATAGCTTTGTATCGATTTTTCAAGCATATCTAAGTCGGTATCTGGGAAAAAGTCTTGTATTAATTCTGCAATTTCTCTGGCAGTATGTTCTTTTACCCAATTTTGACCTTTATATACTGCATTTGTAAATCCTTGTATTATTTTTGGATTGTTTTCAATATAACTCTTTTTTGCAAAATATGCTGTATATGGTATTTCACCGGATGCTTCTCCAACAGATGCTACTATATACCCTTTGCCTTGTGCCTCTGTCATTGAAGCTGTTGGCTCAAACAATGTTACATAGTCGGCATTTCCTCCTGCAAATGCTCCTGCCATAAGATCAAATTTAATACTATCATCTAAAACTACTTCATTTTCTGTATCAATTCCATTCTGTTTTAATACATATTCAAATGTCATATAAGGTACTCCGCCTTTTCTTCCGGGAATTATTGTAGAGCCTTTTACATCTGTCCATTTAAAATCGTTATTTTCTTTTCTACTTATTAAAAATGATCCATCTCTTTTAGTCATTTGTGCAAATACTTCTATATAATCTTCTTTTCCTTCGTTATATACATATATTGCGGCTTCTGGGCCGAGCAAATCCAATATCACTTTGACCTGCAAGCACTGCTGTCATAACTTTATCTGTACCTTGCCCAGTGGTAATTTCTATATCAAGATTTTCATCTTTAAAATATCCATTGGCTATTGCAACATATTGAGGTGCATAAAAAACCGAACGAGTTACTTCATTTAATCTTATTGTGGTCATTTCTGTTTCATTATTATCCTTATTTTTGAATAATGAATAGCCTAAAATTGCTCCTACAACTAATAAGATTATAAGTATGCCTATAATATATTTTTTCAAATTCAACTCTCCTTCCTTTATCCAAATTTTTTTGATTTTAAGATTATTTTTTCTAGTAGGACTACTGCTTCATACATAACTGCTGCTACAACTGCAAGTATTACCACACTTGCCATTACTAAATCTAGCTGGAATACTTGCCCTCCATATACTATTAAATATCCGAAGTCCTGCTTTTGATACTAAAAATTCTCCTGATATTACGCCAACTAATGAAAGTCCTATATTTACTTTAAGCGAATTTATAAATGTAGAAATGTTAGCTGGTATAACAATTTTTGTAAGTATTTGAAATTTGTTAGCATTGAATGTTTTTGCCATTTTGATTTTTTCTTCGTCGGTATTTAAAAATCCATTTAATATTTCAAGTATTGTAACTATTAGTGAGATTGCAAGTGCCATTACGATTATTGCAGAAGTACCTGCTCCCACCCATATTATTATTATTGGTCCTAATGCAATCTTAGGAAGGCTGTTTAATACTACCAAAAAGGGCTCTGCTACTTTGGATAAAAATTTCGACCACCATAATATTATTGCAATAATTACTCCAAGAAATGTGCCTGATAAGAATCCAACTATCGTTTCATAACACGTAATTCCTAAATGTTTTAATAATCCATTTTGTGATAAATTCATAAATGTTTTTAACATTCTACTAGGTTGGCTAGTTATAAAGCTATCAATGATTCCTTTATTTGCTAATATTTCCCATAATGCAATAAATACAACTACTATTGCTATTTGAGTTATAAATATAGTTACTTTTGTTATAGTTTTCTTTTTAAGATATTGTTTTCGTTCGTTTGAATTAATTTTCTTTTGCATCAACATCTAGCTCCTTCCATAAACTATCAAAATACTCACTAAATTTTGGACTTTTTCGTGCATTCATTGGATCTCTGTTTTCCATTTCAAATTTAATTTTATAAATTTTCTTTACCGTTGCAGGTCTTTTGCTTAGTACAATTACTCTGTCTGACATACTAATTGCTTCTGATATGTCGTGTGTTACCATTACTGTTGTTATTTTTTCATTTTTCAAAATGTTATATATGTCTTTTGTTACCATTATTCTTGTTTGATAGTCTAAAGCTGAAAAGGCTTCGTCTAATAATAATATTTCTGGTCGAATTGCAAGTGTTCTAATTAGTGCAACTCTTTGCCTCATTCCTCCTGATAATTGAGTTGGATATTTATCTTTAAATTCATAAAGATTGTATTTTTTCAATAAATCTTTAACATATTCCTCATTTTCTTTTGTCTTTTTGTGTGTAATTTCTAATCCAAAAATAACATTATTATATATTGTTCTCCATTCTAGCAAACTGTCTTTTTGTAACATATATCCAATTTTAGATGATATGTTTTCAGTTTCTATTTTGTCAATATATATTTTGCCACTCGACTTTTTTTCAAGTCCTGCAATTATTGATAATAGTGTGGATTTACCACATCCACTTGGGCCTATTATGCTAACAAATTCTCCTGCATTTACACTAAAGTTTATATTTTTTAATGCTTCTATTTCTCCATTTTTTGCTTGATATGTTTTATTTACATTTTCTAGTTTTAATACTTCTTGCATTTTTGTTTCCTCCTACTATATTAATAATATATTCTAATTTATGTAAATTTGTGTCGCTGTTATTATTTAATTTATTTTTCTTGTATAATGTTGCTTATTGTTATATAATGTGTTTAGATTTTTAATTTTAGGAGGAAAAAATGGAAAAAAATATTGATGTAGCAATAGTTATGGGAAGTGATTCGGATTTGCCTATAATGAGTGATTCTGCTAAATTTTTAGAGGATATGGGTATTTCTTATGAAATGAAAATATTATCTGTTCATAGATGCCCAGATGAAGCAATTTCTTATGCTAAAAGCCTTAAAGAAAGAAATGTAAAGGTAATTATTGCGGGAGCTGGTGGTGCTGCACATTTACCTGGAATATTTGCAGCAGTGAATGTATGCCCTGTGATTGGTGTTCCAATTCATTCTAAAGCTTTAAGTGGTGTGGACTCTCTTTATTCTATAGTACAAATGCCTTCTGGCATTCCTGTTGCAACAGTGGCAATAAATGGTGCAAAGAATGCTGCGATTTTAGCTGTTCAAATAATTGGAACTTCAAATGTTGAAGTGCAAAACAAAATAGCAAATTATAAAGATTCATTAAAAGATGGTGTTATGAAAAAAGATGCTAGATTGCAAGAAGTAGGTTATGAAAAGTATTAGGTTAGAGATTAGAGGTTAGAGGTTAGAGATTAGAGATTAGAAGTTAGATAAAAGAATTTTCTTGAGATAAATTATATTTTAAGGAGGAAGTAATTATGAAAAAAATTAGTAGTGGTAAGGTTCGTGAAATATATGAAGTTGATGATGATAAACTTATGATGGTTGTTTCTGACAGGATTTCTGCTTTTGATTTTATTATGCCAAATCTTGTTTTAGATAAGGGAAAGGTTTTAAATAAACTTTCTGAATTTTGGTTTAATTTTGTCTCTGATATTATTCCAAATCATATTATTACAACCGATTATGATAAATTTCCAGAAGAATTTAGGAAAGAAGAGTTTAAGGATAGAAGTATGCTTGTTAAAAAGCTAAAAATGCTTCCTGTTGAGTGTATTGTTAGAGGATATATTACAGGTTCTGGATGGGTAGAATATCAAAAAAGTGGTACAGTTTGCGGAATTAAACTTCCAGAAGGTTTAAAAGAGTGTCAAAAATTAGATGAACCTATATTTACTCCTTCAACAAAAGCAGATTTAGGTAACCACGACGAAAATATTTCTTTTGAAAAATGCCAAGAAATTTTAGGTAAAGATTTAGCTGAAAAAGTGAAAAAGGCTACAATAGATATTTATAAAAAATGTGCTGATTATGCATATACAAAGGGCATAATTATAGCTGATACAAAATTTGAATTTGGTTTAGACGAAAATGGAAATTTAGTTTTAGGTGATGAAGTTTTAACTCCTGATTCAAGTAGATTTTGGCCAGCAGATAAATATGAAGTGGGAAGAAGTCAAAAAAGCTTTGATAAACAATATTTAAGGGATTGGCTTGCAGATAACGGCTATAGAAATAATCCACCAAAAAGTCTTCCTGAGGATGTAATTGAAACTACAAGAAATAAATACATCGAGGCTTATGAAAGAATAACAGGAAAGAAATTTTAAAAATCAACAAAAGGGGGCTGTTGATTTTTTTATACATTTATTTCTATATTTTCTTTATTTATTAAATTTTTATATTTTTCTAATACTGGATTTACTTCTGTTTCTATAAAGTCTTCTACTTGATGTTTTGCTCTTCCACAAAGATTGTCAGGATTTAAACTGTTTAAAATTTCGTCTTTTGTTAATCCAAATGCTTCGTCATTTGCTATTCTATCTACTAAATCATTTGGTCTGCCATATTCTTTTACGACTTTACCCGCTTCCATTGAATATATTCTTATTTTTTCGTGTAGTTCTTGTCTGTCTCCACCTTTTAGAACTGCATTCATAAGTATTTCTTCTGTTCCCATAAAAGGTAATTCTTGCATCATATTTGTTTTTATTACATTTTCATATACTACTATGTTTGATGTTATATTTGCATAAAGCATTAATACTGCATCTATTGCTAAAAAGCTTTCAGGTATGCATATTCTTTTATTTGCTGAGTCGTCTAGTGTTCTTTCTAACCATTGGGTTGCTGTTGTTATTTTTGTATCGTTTGCTAGGGCTATTACATATCTTGAAAGTGAATTTATCCTTTCACTTCTCATTGGGTTTCTTTTATATGCCATTGCAGACGATCCTATTTGTCCTTTTTCAAATGGTTCCTCTAATTCTTTTTCGTGTTGTAATAATCTCATATCATTTGCAAATTTTGATGCACTTTCTGCTATTCCGGATAGGCAATTTAACACTATTGAGTCTAATTTTCTTGTATATGTTTGGCCAGATACTGCAAATACTTTATCAAATCCCATTTTTTCTGCAATTTTTTTATCTATTTGTTTTACTTTGTCTTCGTCTTTAAATAACTTCATAAAACTTTCTTCAGTTCCGGTTGTTCCTTTACATCCTAGTAATTTCATTTTTGTTTGCACAAATTCTAATTCTTCTAAATCTATTAATAAATCTTGAATCCAAAGTGTTGCTCTCTTTCCAACTGTTGTAAGCTGTGCTGGTTGAAAATGAGTATATCCTAAACACGTTGTTCCTTTATATTTTTCAGCAAATGCTTTTAGATTATTAATAACTGTAATTAATTTTTGTTTTACTATTTTGAGTGCTTCATTCATTAAAATTATATCTGTATTATCTGTTACATAGCAAGATGTTGCACCTAGATGTATTATTGGCTTTGCCTTTGGACATTTTGTTCCAAATTCATATACGTGTGCCATTACATCGTGCCTACATTCTTTCTCTCTTTTAGCTACAATGTCGTAATCAATGTTATTTACATTTTCTTTCATTTCATTGATTTGCTCGTCTGTAATGTCTATTCCTAATTCTTTTTCTGTTTCTGCAAGTGCTACCCATAGTTTTCTCCATATACTGTATTTTGAATTGTTAGACCAAATTTTATTCATTTCTTTACTTGCATATCTTCCCGAAAGTGGTGTTACATAGATTTCATTATCCATTTTATTTCTTCCTTTCTTTGATTTAATCTAATATTACTAATACTGTTTCTAGTTTTGAAAAATCTACCGCGGTTTCTACTATTGCATATCTATCTGTTATATTTTTTGATTCAATTATTTGAGATATTTTTCCAATTAGTATTCCTTTAGGATATATTCCTCCAATTCCTGATGTTTCTATAGAGTCTTCTAATACTAAATCTGCATCTGTTGGAATATACATTAATTTTAAAGTATTATTACTTCCAAGTATTCCTTTTACAATTACACCATCCCTAGATGTACTTATTGATGCACTTACACTGGTAGATGGATCTATAATTGGATTTACTTTTGAAGTATTATTTGTGGTTGAAATTACATAACCTACTAGTCCTTCAGTTGTAATTACTGGCATATTTTCTTTTACGCCATCATCACTGCCTACATTTATTATCATCGTATCACTTAAGTTACTTACATCTTTATTAATTATATATGCTGGAACTGTTGTGTAGTTTGAATATTTTTCACTCATATTATTATAGCTTCTTAACGTTGCATTCTCTGCTTTTATTATTTCTAATTCTCTTAGTGATTGTTCCAATTCTTCATTTTTTTGTTTTAAATTTTCATTTTCAATTTTCAAACTATTTATATCTTCAAAAAACGCATTGTTCCCCGCTAATTTATTTTTTAAATATGTTAGCCCATTTTGCATTGGCATTACTAATTTACTAAACGCATTTTCTATACCTTTT
Organism: uncultured Clostridium sp.; assembly: GCA_964479635.1. GTDB lineage: Bacteria > Bacillota > Clostridia > TANB77 > CAG-508 > CAG-452. Next base: position 9,494 of record CAYZMV010000034.1, read on the forward strand.
ATACTTCCCATTTCAACATTTGTAAGTAATACTAATATGACTAAAACTATTATAGAAATTATAATTCCTATAATTCCTGTCTTTTTATTTTTATACACTATTTAGCATCCTTTCTTAACATAATGTTCTTATCTACGTTTTCTTGCGTTTATTAGTACACTTTTTAGTTTCTCTAAATCTTCTAAAGTTTTTCCTGTTCCTTTCACAACACATTCTAGTGGATTTTCTGCTACATATACTGGCATTTCAGTTCTTTGGCTTAGCAATTTATCTAAATTTTTAATTAATGCTCCTCCACCTGCTAAAACAATTCCTTTTTCTACTATATCTGATGCAAGTTCAGGTGGCGTTTTTTCTAATGTTGTTTTGACTACTTCTACAATTTCATTTATTGAATTTTTCATTGCTTCTTCTACTTGACTTGAAGTTATTATTATATTTCTTGGAAGTCCTGTGCTTAAATCTCTTCCTCTTATTTCCATACTAGCTTCTGTCATAAGGGGAGTTGCACACCCTATTTCTTTTTTTATTTCTTTTCCTGTTGTTTCTCCAATAGCTAGTCCCATTTCTTTTTTTATATAGTCTACTATATCTTCGTCTAATTCATCACCAGCTATCCTCAATGAATTGCTTACTACTATTCCACCTAATGAAATAACTGCAACCTCTGTTGTTCCTCCTCCAATATCAACTATTATATTACCTGTTGGTTCAGCAACGTCTAAATCTGCTCCAATCGCTGCTGCCATAGGTTCTTCTATTAAATATACTTCTTTTGCTCATGCTGCCA
>CAYZMV010000035.1:0-10271 GCA_964479635.1 uncultured Clostridium sp.
CTATTATTCCCATATTTCACATTATTTATTACGTCATTATGTTGATTAATGATTATACGTTTTCTTTATTATATTTTACTGTTTTCTCATTGTCAATACTGTTGCTAATTTGTAATACAAATGTAATATTTCTGTAAAATTGTAATATTTTATTCCCATAAAAAAATCGCATTGAACTTATTTTCTTAAATTCAATGCGATTTTATTGTAAGATTTTACGGTCTGTCACCTAAATCCTACCTTCATCTAAATCTCTAAAATCATTAGTCAATATTCCATTAAATTGTTCTGCCTGTCCTCTAGCACCAATAAATGTAACTACCTTAGCTGCCATTCTATTTGCTATTGAAAATGTTTTCCTTATAAATTCTTCATCAATATTCTTTCCTTGTGCCAAATAATGATTATATGCTTTAATAAATACAGATAAGAACATATCTCCTGCTCCTGATGGTTCAACATTTTTTTCAACTATTTGAGAATGTAAATTAATATCCTTTATTTTTCCATCATTTATAAAAAACATTTCAGCTCCTTTACTTCCTTTTGTGAGCATTAATAATTCGAACTGATATTTATCCATTAATTGTTCAACATTACCTATATTAAGCCTTGTTAACAATGCATTTATGACTTTTTCATTTATTTGACAAATGTTGACTTTCTTTAACATATTATCAATTTCTTCTATTGTAACTTCGTCAATACGTTCCTTATGACCTATATCTAATATTACCTTTTTTTCTCCCTTTACATTTTTTAGAAAGGCTAAGTTGCTTTTCTGTAAATTCATAAAAACTACTATAATATTTTCTAGGTCTAAAATTTCTGGTATTTTATTTGGTAAATTATTTGATATAGTAACCGTTAATTCTTTTGTGTTTGGATCTCTGTCCGTATAAACTATATCTTGAAAATCCGAACTATTTGTTATAATTCCATATAATACATTTGTTTTTTCATCGTTTAATTGTATGCCAATAGTATTAACGCCAACATTATTCAAGGATTCAATAGCAATTTTAGCATATTCGTCTTTTCCAGCTGTACCTATAGCATAACATTTTTCTCCCATCATCGATAAATTATATAAAATATTCCAGACAGTATCTCCACCATCAATTTTTATACATTCCCCATTTTCATTATATAACTTATCAACCAGTAATTGCCCAAAACCAACTATATTATATTTTTTCATTTTTTCCCCCAACAATTAAATATACTATTTTTATTTTTATATCACATTATATACTTTAATATTTTACCATTTATTGTTCTGTATTGTCAACTTATTATGTATATTGATGTGGAAAAATAAATAGGATTTGGGGGTTGTTCCCTAAATCCTATCAATTATGTGTATTTTTTACAAAATTAGAAAGTCGCGCTCAAGCGCACGGAGGAGTTCGAGAAGGTGACACTGTCAATGCCGAACATAGCCTCCGTGGAAGTATGCGTCATAGGCATGGATCGGATAGCTTTGCGACGACGACCAATACCAATGCTTCAAGCCAAAATCTGTAAAATTAGATCTATTAACACCAAAGCCGTTACTCGAAGTTGGTTGAGATACCAGCCATCCGAAAGCAGCCCATTCCGCTTTTGAAGGTACGAACCATTTTCCACCATCAACTGTAAATAAAGGAAACTCCTCTTTGTCTTGTATGATCCCCCACATATCGTTTGGATCCTGCTCTCCATAACTCTTGTTTTTCCATTTATCTATCATTGTCTTTGTGTTTTCTTTTCCGTCTCCAAAATCATTTTCATCCTCTTCAACAAAACTATCCAATTTGTCCAATGCTTCATTATACCAATAATGCGTTGATCCATCTACATCCGTTAGTGCCATTACATAAAATCTATCTTGTCCCTCACTTCCATCTACTGCTGTTATTACATTCCTTTCAACATTTCCAAATGCTTTAACCTTTTCAGTTATTTCATATTGCTTGAAGCCACCAGTTTGTGCTTTGTAGCTAAATTTACCACATCCGTTATCACCCCACGTTCCTTCTCCACCTACTGCTAAATCTGCATAAATTATTCCGTCTGGCTCTTCGTCTCCATTCACATCAGCATAATATCCTACATAACTTGTTTCAGTATCTGCAGAATCGCCAAGTTCTTCAGGTGGCTTAGGATCTTCTTTAGCTAGTGTTCCATTATACAAGTCTGATATTTTTATATTTACTTTTGGTCCATATTCTTCTTTCGTTCCTAAACTATAGTCTTGATTATCCAACTGTTTCTCTAATTCTCCTGTTTCTGGAACTCCATCAAAATATCTGTCTAATATATCTCTGAAATCCCCTGTTGTAATGCCTCCACCTTTATTTTCTGCCTCTTTTTCCCAAATATCTGCTTGTACCCTCTCTTTTATATTTGCTATTTGTGTTTTTCTTGCTGCATCTTTCGCTTGAGTAAATAATCCACCGTCTAATGCTACTGTTACCGTTACACCTACTAAAATTAGCATTACAATTATGGTTATAATCGTTTGTTATGATAATTTTTATATTTTAAAAATTAATGCAGTTTTTAATGTTTATTACATTATCATCCTGCTTATAGTTTTCATTTAATATACTACATTTATAATATATTTTTACTTCTTTTTCTTCAGATACTGTGATTTTATCAACCAATGATACTATCATCTCTCTTGTGATTTTTTTTGCTTTTATAAAGTTTTTTACTTCTTTTTGCAAATCTATTTCTTTTGATGTTTCTGATTTTTGTTTTTGTAAACTTATTATTGCACTTCCTAATTCTTTCTTTCTATCTAATGAAGATATATACATTCTTTCAAAATCCTGAACATTGATTATTCCTTCTAGTTTGTCCTCATATAATTGGTCTATTTTTTTATTTATTAATTCAATCTTATTTTGCATCGTTGCTATCTGATTTTGAATTAAATTTTTCTTGTAAGCAGTTGCATCTTTTACTTTCTTTGCTAATTGGTACAGTTGTACTTCTTTTAGATACTCTTTAAATCTTGCTTTTATAGTATCTACTACTTTTTGTGTTAATATTTCACAATTACTTGAATGTGGTGTACAAAGTTTTACTCTTGTCATTGATACATATGTATTACATCTTAAATATTGCCTCTCACTTCCATCTTTTTTCTTTTGAGTTATTATACTTAATTTTTTACCACATTCTGCACATTCTAACAATCCTTTTAATAAAAAATCATGTTTGTATACTCTCGTCTTTGCCCTGCTATCTATCATCCTCTGAACAATATCAAATGTCTCTTGGTCTATAAGTGGCTCATGCATTCCTTTTCTTTCTATATATTCTTCTGTTGGAACCTGAATAATCTTTTTACTCTTGTAGCTTACCTTTCTAGATTTTCCATTTATAACATACCCCAAATATGTTTTGTCTCTTGCTATCCTTATAACTGCTGTTCTATTCCATCGCCTTTTTACTTCGTTATATCTTCTTGTATGATTATTTCCAACTGATTCTGATGGTACTGGCACATTATGATTATATAACCATTCTCCCACGTCTGATGGTAACATTCCCATTTTTAGCATTCCAAATATTTTTTGAACAATTGGAGCTGTCTCTTCATTTAGTATATAATGATTTTTATCATTGGGATCTTTTTTATATCCGATATTTAGGATAAGTACACATCACTTTGCCTTGCAAAGCCTTATTATGTTTTCCATCTCGTGTTTTCTTTGAACAATCTCTCAAAAACCACTCGTTAAAAAATGCTCTAATCTTAATATCATCATGAAAATTTGCTGACGTTTTGGAGTCTAGATTTTCATTTACTGCTACAAATCTTACACCCTTTATTTGAAAATATTCTTCAATATAATCATCAATTCCTGATGCTACTCTACCGAATCTTGATAAATCTTTTACAATAACCATATTTATATGCCCTGCATCTACATCGTTTATCATTTCCATAAATCCGGGTCTATCATAAAATGCTCCACTTTCTCCATCATCTACATATGTCTTATATACCCTTATATCATTTTCTTTGCAAAAGTTTGTTAATAGATTCTTTTGATTACTTATACTTCCACTTTCTCCATATCTTTTTAAATCTTCTATTTTTTCATTAGATAGTCTTACTAATATACCTGCTACATATTTTTCAGGATTACTAATCGTTATCAATTTTTCCCCCTTCCTGCTGATAACTGTAGTTTCCTTTCCTTTATTCTTTTATTATAACTCTTATTTATTATTATTCAAGTCATAATTTTTATTAATTATATCTTTTATGTATGATTTAAATATATCTTGTAAAACCTTATTTATATCTGGTTTTTCTTTATCAAAAATTTCTACTATTTTAAATTCTTGTTTCATAAGAGTCCTCCTAATAAAATTTTAGAAACTATCTCAACTTAAAAACTTTTCCATTTTATAATCTTTGGTACATCTGCTCCTGCTTTTATATCTTTTTTTAAAATATAGCTTTTATTTTTTGAATTATATTCATATGCTGATTTATTCCAATCTCTAAATGCTTTATTACTTATTGCATTCTTACTATTTGATAATTCTTTACTTGCCTGTATATGCATCTGTTTTAATATCTGATAATCTATATCTGTATTTTTACTTTTTCTTTTATCTTTAATATAATTTATCGTTTTTTCTCTGTGTATATTTTTAGAATTCAATTTCCTTCTATCTTTTTCTTTTTTATATCTAATATCTTTTATTAAAAATCTACTTACATATTTATTTGATGTATTTAATATATTTGCTATTTCTTTTTGACTAAATTCTTTATTAAAATATAATTCTATAATTTTATCGTGTTTATTCATACATACTCCTGTTTGGTAGATTTTTTGCTAACAACTTTTAGATATGAAGAAACAATAGAGTAATTAAACTCTATTTTTTTATGTTTATATTAATTGTTTTTATTTATCTTCCTTGGTAGATTTCTTTTTTTCTTTCATAATAATGCTAATAAGTCTTTTAACTTCATTTGTTCCAAATTTTTCATACAACGTTTCCATTTCACTTCCTAAATTTTTAGGTGTAATTTCTGTTCCACTATTTTGCAGAGTATGTAATGCTAATTTTGCATAAGATATGGCTGTATCGAAATCATTTGAATCTTTTTTTTCCATTTTTTCTCCCCCCTTTTATATATATGGGTCTCGAAAAAAATTAAAAACCGGACAAATTTTTAAAATTTTTTTATTTTTTATTTGTTTTTTCTTTTTCTTTTTAGTTGTTCATATATATTAACAATAATTTCTTGCTTTAAATCTTCATCAATTACTCCATTTATTTTGGAATTTCGATTTATCACTGATAAACTTTGTCCTATAATACTCAATATTTCCTCATCAGTTAAATTATAATTATTAAAATATTGTTCTTTCATAATCTCACTCCTCCATCATTTTTCTAATTTTATCAATGGCTCTGTTTCTAATTTTTCTAGCTGTATCTTCTTTCAAATTTAATATCTTTGCTGTTTCTTTATCTGTTTTATTTTTACAATAATATAAAAAAAGCACAGACTTATCTTTTTTAGTCAATGCTTTCTTTATTATTTTTTTTATTTTATTGTTTGAAAACAAGTTTTCTAATTCAGAACTGGACACAAGGTTATCAACAATTCTTTCTACATCATCCTCTACTTTATTGGTTGCAGTAATTACTGCAACACTTTCTAAATTAACATATTGAATTTTAGAATATTTATTCTTTTTTAAATAATCATTTCTAGTATTTAATATAATTCCTAAAATTATTCCTTTTTCTTTTTCAGTTAAGTTGTATTCAATCATACAATTACCCCCTTTGAATTGCACATTTCGTACAATTCAAAGGAAGTTTTTTATTACATTTTAGCTACTTTCTTATATGTTTTATAATATTCCTACTCATAAACATTACCTCCCATCATTACTTTCGTACATTAACAAATTTCTTTTGCTAATTCATAAAAATTCTCTTGTACAATTCCTTTAAACTGTTAGAAATGTACAAATATAAGATATAATATTTATTTTCAAATTTGTGAAAATCATAAAAATTTATAAAAAATGATAATTGTTATTATTTTTCTTACTTTTTATTATAATTGAATTTTTTCTAAAAATGTGATATTATGTAAACAATATTATCAAAGGGGGAGTTTATATGATTGATGTTATGATAGCTGATGACAATATAGAATTTTCAAAATCATTATGTAATATTCTTACAAAAGAAGAAGATATTAAAATAATAAACATATCAACTAATGGTTTAGAAGCTCTTATTTCCTATACTTCAATGCATCCTGATATTTTGATTTTAGACTTAAATATGCCCGGACTGTCTGGATTAGATTTTATCAATAATTTAGATAAAACAAACCAAAAACAAAATATTATAATAATGTCTGGTTCTGATGAATATAGAGCATTGCTTTCAGATGTAACATTAATAAAATACATATTTAAAAAACCATTTGATGAGCATAAATTAATTGAAACTATTAGAGAAATAAAAAATGATATCAATTCGGATTTAGAGCTAAATAACATTATTAATGAATTATTAGAATTTCTAGATTTTAATATGTACTCAAAAGGAACTCTTTTACTTATCGATTCAATAAAGTTAGCATATTATAATCCTAAACTAATTATTAAAACTGAAAATCTAATGAAAGAAATTGCAAAAAAACATAATTGTAGTAATTTCAAATCTATAAGATCAACTATTGATAAGTCAATTTTATCAATGTACGAAAACGATCAAAACTTAAAAAAAATATGTAAGGTTTTCCCAGATTTTTATGGCTATAAACCCTCTGTTAAAAGTTTTATAAGTCATTCTGTAAGTTATATAAATAAAAAAATTTAAAATTTATATTATAAAAAAATGAAGAATAATCAATCCATAATTATTCTTCATTTTTTACTTTAAATAGCTATTTCATTTCTTTAAAAATTTTAAATGCATATTTCACTGCATTTACAAAAGTATCTTCAAGCATTTTATCTTCTGCTACAATAAAACTTTCAATGACTTTCTCAAATTCTTCTCTATCTTTATTTGAAAGTCTCGATATAAATGATTTTTGCATATCTGTTGAATCACTAAATAACTTTTTATACTCCTTGCTACCTTTCAAAGTTTGTTGAAAATACTCATTGTAAATTTTTCTTAATTCCTTCTCTTCCATCGGATAACCTCACCTCACTTCTAATATCGTGTGTGATGTTAGCTCTGCGTGAAGGAATTGTCAAGTCATTTTCAACACATTTTCAACGCATTTTCTCGAACTTCTTCTAATTTATTCAATATCGTCATAATTTTTTAATAGAATTTATGGATCTGTCCCTTAAATCCTACTAAACCTATATTTGCTATCGTCAAATTTTAAAATCTCGTTAATTTCCTTGGGCAACATTCTTACATAATGCAAAATAAGTTTTTTACAATTATAATTTTTCAAACTTCCTATTTGTGAATTTACTTTTGCCAATAAATTATCCTGTTCATCATTATAATTGATTTTCTCCGCCTTTTTACACACTCTCACAATCACCTTTTTACTTGGCTTTTGATATCCATACGGATATGATATTTTCCCTAAAAATGATATTCCATAATAAGCAGTATCAACTCTAGTTTTCTTTCTATTTACAATTTGATGAGTTTCTGCAAGTTCCTTTTCAATAAGCGGTATAGACTCAATTAATTTTCTTTTATCATTTGATACAATTACTATATCATCTACATATCTTACATAATTTTTTAAGTTCAATTTATTCACAACATATTTATCAAATTCACTTAAATTCAAATTACTTCCTGCTTGTGCAGTTAAATTACCTATTGCCATCCCATAAGCAGAATCCTTTTTCATTGTTCTTCGTTCTGGTACTCTTGCCCTCATTCTTTCATTACATTTATATCTACAATTCAATGCAGGATTATTTTCAAATATTATTGGTGTTAAATACAACAAAAGTTCTTTATGCTTTCCCTTATATTGCGTTTCAATCAACTTTGAAGATTTTTCAGCCACTTGTTTTCTATCTATTGACATAAAATAACCTGACAAATCAATTTTTAAATAAAAGCAATCACTTTTTCCATAATTTGACGTTTCCACAAGATATTTTTTTAACAAATTTAATGCATACTGCGTTCCTTTTCCTTTTCTACACGAGCAACACCCATCAATCAATTCTCCCTCTAAAATATCCTCTATTTTCTTCATATAAAAATGTTGTATTACCCTATCTCCAAACTCTGCTGCATAAATTTCCCTCAATGCAGGTTCTGTAATTACATAACAATTTGAAGATTGTGGTATATAATTACGATTATTTAATTTATCAACTAACATCATTAAATTTTCACATAAATTATCATTTACAAACTTATACGTTCCCAACTTTCTCTTTTTATTTCTTAAGCATAAATTATATGCCTCGTACATCTCCTCAAACGTTATTTTATCTTCCATATTATCTTCACCCACATAATTATATTACTTCTTACAAAATTCTTTAAAAAATACCTTTCTTAAAACGAAAGGCATTTTATTAATATAATGAAACTCGCGCTCAGACGCACGTAGTTGTTGTTATTTACATTGTTGTTGTTCATATAGCCATTGTTGAAGTTCGCGTTATATGCGTTGTTTGTATTGTTCTGCGACGACGACCAATACCAATCTTAAACTAAAAACAAAAGACTCCGTCTTACACATTTTTATTGTCCAACTTTTGATAATACCAATTTTGGTGGGACAACCACTTTCATTATATTAAATAGACTTTATCTAATTAATAAAAGTTTGCTAATCTTACCTTTTGGCTGATATAGCATCCTGTATGGACGACATCCATCTACTTAAGTCCTTATCTATTTCTAATTGCTTTCTAATTAATTCAGTTATTTCTCCCGGAGTTATAGCTTTATTTACCATTAAAAATCTTATATCCGTCCATATTTCAATCTTCATAATTTGCTTTGCCTCTAAAAGACACATATATTGTTTCTCTTTATTCTCTGTTACAAGCGCCTCTATTGTTTTCTTTTCTACCTTTAAAAGATTCTTATTCAAATCTTCTTGAATTGAAACTAATCCCTTTGCTATTCCCCTTCTTGTAATTCTATTGTTTATATAAACAGACATATCATCTAGCTTTATGTGTATCGGAGCCTGTCTATTTTTTTCATATATATCCTGATTAATCTTCTTTGTTGCCTCATCGACCTTAGTTTGTGTCCAATGATTCTTTTTATGTATTTTTGGTTGTTCTTCCATACTCTTTTCTTCAAACAAATTAATAAATATTTATTCAAACCGAGAACTTCTTACGAAGTTTTTCTCGGTTTGAATACAAGCGTTATTTACATAACGCTTGTTATGCTTTCTAATTTTTCACTAAATTAGAAAGTCGCGCTCAGACGCACGTAGTTGCGGAAATCTACTTTGCTGGTGTACATACCGGGACTGTTGATGCGCGCGCGATATGCGCTGCCTGTATCGTACTGCGACGACGAACAATAGTATGCCTGTAAGCCAAATCGCTCATAATTAGAATTAGTAACTCCAAAGCCGTTTTTGTCTACAGGTTGAAACAATAGCCAACAAAAAGCTGCCCATTCTGATTTCGATGGCACAAACCATTTTCCATCAATAACTGTAACTAAAGGAAAGTCGCTTTTGTCTTGGATGATTCCCCACATATCGTTTTGGTCTTGATTTCCATAACCGTTGCTTTTCCATTTATCTATCATTGCCTTTGTTTTTTCTTTTCCCTGTCCAAAATCATTGGCTGTTTCTCCAACAGGTTTATCCAATTTGCCAGATGCTTCTTTATACCAATAATGCGTTGATTCATCTATATCCTTTAGTGCCATTACATAAAATCTATCTTTTGTTCCATCACTATCTGGGTTTGCTTTTATTACAGGTCTTTCAATATTTCCAAATGCTTTAGCCTTTTTAGTTATTCCATATTGCTTGAAGCCATCAGTTTGTGCTTCGTAGCTAAAATTACCCCAACCGTTATCACCCCACGTTCCTTCTCCACTTACTGCTAAATCTGCATAAATTATTCCGTCTTCTGTTCCGTCTCCATCTACATCAGCATAATATCCCACATAACTCGTTTCAGTACCTGCAGAATCGCCAACTTCTTCTGGTAGCTTAGGATCTTCTTTAGCTAGTGTTCCATTATACAAGTCTGATATTTTTATATCTACTTTTGGTCCATATTCTTCTTTCGTTCCTAAACTAT
>CAYZMV010000036.1:0-10159 GCA_964479635.1 uncultured Clostridium sp.
TCCACTTTTTGAAAAAGAATTAAAAACAGTTTATAATAGTTCTATACTTAATATTCATAATTTATTATTTACTCAGCCTAGTGGAAAACTTGTAAACCCATCTAATGTAAATGCTATATTTAAAAGAATATGTGTAAAAAATAATATGGCTGTATGCCCTTATACAATAAAAAGAAAATGGAAAGATGGAAAAATAAAAGAGATACACTCTAAAACAAGCAATTATAATGAGCATATGTTAAGACATACTTATGCAACTAGAATGATTGAGGCTGGAGTTCCAGCAGAAGTATTACAAAAACTACTAGGGCATAAAGATATATCAACTACAATAAATACATATACCAGTATTTTTGATAAATATAAAAAAGAACAAATTGATAAATATGTAGATTATATACAAAATATACTTTAAAAAGCTATTGCATTACTATTGCATTAAAAATAGCATAATAAAATCCTAGATTGCTTATATATTAAGCTTTCTAAGATTTATTTTTTGGTGACCTTGGGCGGATTCGAACCGCCGACTTCTTCCTTAGGAGGGAAGCACTCTATCCAACTGAGTTACAAAGTCATATTTAAACATTATTTTATTACTATTTATTAAAATGGAATTCCACACTGGTATATTATACACTAGTTTATCTTCTTTGACAAGAAGTATATTATATATTATAATAATTCAGCAAAAAGGTTTGACCCTTTTTATTGATTTTTTTGAAAGGAAAATATGATGCAAAGAATTTTAAGTTATATCAGAAAAGCTATAGATGATTATAATATGATAGATTATGGAGACAAAATAGCAGTACGGTCTTTCTGGTGGAAAAGATTCGATCACTCTGTTAATGGGGCTTAAAGCTCTGCAAAGGTTTTATAACAAAAGTTTTGAAATTATAGCAATTAGCGTTAATCCGGGTTTTGAATTTTTCAATAGTAACCTTTTACAAAATACCTGTTCAAATATTGGCGTTCAATATGTAGAAGAACAAAGTCATATAAAAGAAATTGTTTTTGATATTAGAAAAGAAAAAAATCCCTGCTCTTTATGTGCCAATTTGAGGAGAGGTATATTAAATAGTACAGCCGTTAGAGAAGGCTGTAATAAAATTGCATTAGGTCATAACGAAGATGACGTTCTAGAAACATTCTTTTTAAATTTACTATATGGTGGAAATATTAATACTTTTGCTCCGACCTCTTATATGAATAGATCAAAAATAACCTTAATTAGACCACTTATATATGCCCCTGAAAAAAGTATTAAAACCTTTGTAAAGAAAAATAATATAGAAGTTATGCCTAAATGTTGTCCTATGGATCGGTGTAAGTAAAAGAGAAGATATGAAAAAATTAATATGGGAATTGCAAAAAGAAATACCTAATGTAAAAGCAAATATCTATGGTGCAATAAAAAGAGGAAATATAAAAGGATGGAAAAATTAAAAAGAAATGCCCAAAACTAATTTAAGCATTTCTTTTTAATTTTTATTTCATCAAAGTTTTCATTCCTTCTGTTAATTTTTCTACAAGAGTATTTGCTTCTTCTAAGTTATTTGCTTTTACTCCAAGGTAGAATTTTATTTTTGGTTCTGTTCCAGAAGGTCTTGCACAACACCAAAAATCATTTTCTAATTCAAAATATAGTACATTTGATTTTGGTAAGTTTTCTGTTTTTGTTCCTCCTGTTTTACAATCCTTAATTGTTCCGTTTAGGTAATCTCTAAATTTTAAAACTTTATATTCTCCTATTTGTTTTGGTGGATTGTTTCTTACCTTATCCATCATTTGTCTTATTTTTTCGGCACCATCTGCACCTTCCAAAACTATTGACACTTGATTTTCTTTATAGTAACCATATTGTTCATACATTCTAAGCATATTGTCCCATAATGTAAGCCCTTTGTCTTTATAAAATGCTGCCGCTTCTGCAAGTATCATCAATGCCGCAATTCCATCTTTATCTCTTACTTCATTTCCAATTAAGCATCCATAACTTTCTTCATATCCCATTATACATTTATATGAATTATTTGCTTCAAATTCTCTTATTTTTGCTGCTATATTTTTGAATCCCGTTAAGACTTCAAATAATGCAACATTATTTCTTTCACATATTTTATCTGTCATATTTGACGATACAATGGTTTTTATTAATGCACTATTTTTTTCTAATAATCCTTTTGCTCTTTTTTGATTTATTAAATAATCTGCAACTGTAAGTCCTATCATATTTCCATTAAATAATATATATTTATTAGTTTTATTATCCTTTATATGCAATCCTATTCTGTCTGCATCTGGATCATTTGCAATAACAATATCTGCATCTACTTGTTTTGCTAATTTTAATGCGAGTTCAAATGAGGCTGGATCTTCTGGATTTGGATAAGCTACTGTTGGAAATTTTCCGTCCGGTTCTGCTTGTTCTTTTACCACATATACATTAGTAAATCCTAATTCCTTTAAAATTCTAGTTGCTAATTTTTTACCTGTTCCGTGTAGTGGTGTATAAACAATTTTAATATTTTTTGCTTGTCTTTTTATTGCATCTGGATTTAATGAAAGTGTTTTTAAATATTCAATATATTTAGTATCTATTTCTTCACCAATCACATTATATAGGCCTCTTTGTATTGCCTCTGTTTCATTAATTTGTTTTATTTTTGCATAACTCTTTATAGCATTTACTTCATTTGTTATCCCCTCGTCTACTGGATGCGAAATTTGTGCACCATCTTCCCAATAAACTTTATAGCCATTGTATTTTGGCGGATTATGACTTGCAGTAATTACTATTCCAGAAATACATTTTAATTGTCTTACTGTAAAAGACAATTCTGGTGTAGGTCTTAAAGATTCAAATCTATATGTTTTTATTCCATTAGCATTTAAAATTAAACACGCAAGTTTACTAAATTCTTCAGACATATTTCTTGAATCATAGGCAACCGCAACACCTCGCTCTTGGCCATTATTTTTGATAATATAATTTGCAAGCCCTTGCGTTGCTTTTCCAACAGTATATTTATTCATCCTATTAGTTCCCGGTCCAACAATTCCACGAAGACCTGCTGTTCCAAATTCTAATTCTTTATAAAAACTATCTTTTATTTCTTCATCATTGCCTTCTATTTTTTTTAGTTCTTTTTTTGTCTCTTCATCAATTTCGTTACTTTCTAACCATTCTTTATACTTTTCTAAATATTCCATTTTTAATTCCTTTCTTTTTTACACTTTTTAATAATAAAAATTATTGTATAACTTCACCGCTGTTTCCACGCTATCTACACCTTCTTTATTTTTAACAGGTGCAAATTCTTCTTCTCTTTTTACCCTAAAAATTAGCATATTATCTAGCTTATTAAATGCATCAAATATAAAACTTTCAAACTTATATGCATTCGGCTCATTTGGTCTTACAACATTGCCCTCTTCGTTTAAATATGTTGCTTTTTTAAAAGCACTGTGATATGGAAGTTTTTGATTACCTATAATTTCAAGTCCTTTGATATTAAACATATTACAATTTATATGAGATTCTCCATATAGTAAATTATTATTTTTATCAACTGCATAAGCCATTTGACTAGTTATTTCAGTATACTCTATTACACTTGGTCTTCCATTTTTTTTACAAAAAACACCTACTTTTTCTTCTGGATTTGCTTTTACTAAAGATTTTCCTGCTTCTAAAATATTATTTTCCTTTGACAATCCTATAAATATTTCATCTACCATTTTTTCAAGTGGATTATCAATAGGTCCAATAAAAATCCACTCTACTCCTTTTTGTTTCATATCACCTACAATATTATTTTTAAACATAGCCTCGAAAATACCACCGTGTCCATCTGCCGCTTCTTTAACTAACCCTTCTTCTGTTAAAAGGATCTTGCCATTAATATCAATCATTGGCAGTTCTCCCTGCATAAAAAATTTTATTGCTTCTTTTGGATAATCGAAATAATTATTTGCTTCAAAAAAATCAACGGTTTGTTTATTGTTTTCTCTGCTTGTCATTATATACCACGGTATAATTACATTGTATTTATTTTTTGTATCTTTTAATTTACCACATAGTATTTCAAATAAAGACTTTGGTGCTGGTTTTATATTTAATACGTATGTTCCCTTTGGTCCATCATGTCCGCAGTCTTGTTCCTTGACCTCCTGCCATTGTAACCACTGCTAATTTTCCTTTTTTTATTTCTTCTGCTCCTAATTTAAAATATTTTTCTTTTTCTTCATCTGACATTTTCTCTTTTTCTATATATGAAATTGGTTCAATTTTATCTGTTTCTAATTTTACTTCTTTTTTTGTTTGTTCATATAATTTATTTATTTGATTAAAATCTATATCAGCAATCTGATTTAATAAATATTCTTTTTTTTCATCATCTAATTTCTCATATTGTGATAATAAATGCGTTTGATTATATTTTTCTAATTTTTGTTTTGCTTCATTATATCTGTTTTCCAAAACATCATCTCCTTTATATATTTCCTTTATGGATATATTATATCAATTTACTTATTTCGTCAATAGTATATATATACGAAAAAAAGCCATCTTGGCTTTCTTTTAATTAACTTTTTTATTTCTATAATCTTCAAATATATCTCCAATTTTATGAATACCAGAAGTATTTACGATAAATTCGTGTGTATCTAATATTTCTCTTATATTATCATCAAATTCAGATACTTCATAACAATTAATAATTGTTATTTCTTTTTTTGATATTTTATTTATATTCTTTTTAATAAATTTATTTATTAATTTATTTACTTCATCTATATATTTTCTATTCCCATTTACTAATATAATTATTTTATTATTTTCTTCCAAAATATTTTTCATATTCCCTTCAAAATCAGAATATTTTGGTATTTTATTATTACTCCAATTAATATTTGAAATTTCTTCTTTTTCTTTTTCATTTATTATTAAATTATCTAATATATTACTTACATTTTCTTTTAAATTATACTCTAAAACCGTTTCAACTTTTGCACCCTCGCTAATTTGATTTTTAATAAATGGCAAAATCATTGTTATTAAATGCATACTACTCACATAAAATCCACAAGCTCTTTTCACATTATTAATATCTTCCATTTTTTGTACCCCCGTAAGTTTTTCTACTGGTAAATTTTACCATTTATTTTTGCTTATGTCAATAATAATCGTATTCATAAATTCGACAATGAATAAATGTATATTTTTTAAAATTTGGTTAATACTTTTTTTAAAGAGATATTTTTACAAATTTTGTACGTTTTACAAATGGAGGTTTATTATGAAAAAAAATTTAAATTTTAAATTAATTTGTAATTTTAAACGTTTATTACTATTATTAGTATTATTATTTATCTATACTTTTATATGTGCTTTTTCGTATGTTCACGCAGTATCTTCCGATATTCAAGATAGTGTTTTTAGACTTCATATAATTGCTAATAGTGATTCTGCAGAAGATCAAAATTTAAAGTATATTGTAAGAGACAAAGTATTAGAATATATGAATAATATATATAATACTACTTCTTCTAAAGAAGATGTAATTACTTTAGTAACTGAAAATATTGATAACATTAAGCAAATAGCTGAAGAAACTATATCTGACAATGGGTATGATTATTCAGTAAAATTAGATGTTGGTAATTTTGCCTTTCCTACTAAAACTTATGGAGACATTTCATTTCCCGCAGGTTTTTATGATGCATTAAAAATACAGATTGGTGAAGCCAAAGGACAAAATTGGTGGTGTGTGATGTTTCCTCCACTATGTTTTGTAGATATCACAAGTGGAATAGTTCCTGAAGAGTCTAAAGAGATTATAAAAGACAATTTATCGGATGAAGAATATGAAATATTGTCTGAAAAAGATGATAATATAAAATTTAAATTTAAAATCATTGAAATGTTTCAAAACATCGGTATTAAATTAGCACAAATGTAATAATATTCCTAATAATATTCTATTATCAAAAAAGCATTGTCAATTCTATAAAAATATGATATATTTTATAAAGTTAGAGTGTAATTATACACTCTAATTTATTTTGAGATAAATTTCTGATGGCTGTTTAAGGGGGAGTATATGGAAAAATTAATAATTAATGGTCCAACTCCATTAAAGGGAGAGGTTCGTATTAGCGGTGCTAAAAATTCTGCCGTAGCAATTTTACCTGCTACCTTATTAATAGATGGAATTTGTACAATTAATAACATCCCAAATATAGTGGATGTAAAACTTTCTTGTGAAATTCTAGAGGGACTCGGTGCAAAAATAAAATGGCTTAATAAAAATAGTTTAGAAATTGATACAAGAAATATAACTAATACAATCGCTCCTATAGATTTAACTCGAAAATTTCGTGCTTCATATTATTTAATTGGCTCGATGCTTGGAAGAAAAAAAGAAATAGAAGTTGGTCTGCCTGGAGGTTGCAATTTAGGTGCCAGACCAATAGACCAACATATTAAAGGTTTTGAAGCTTTAGGAGCAGAAGTTGAAATTACTGGTGGTAATGTTAGAGCTACTGCTAAAAAACTTACTGGTACTAATATATATTTGGACATTGTTTCAGTTGGGGCTACTATCAATATAATGCTTGCAAGTGTTCTTGCAGAAGGAACTACTGTTATAGATAATGCCGCAAAAGAACCCTATATCGTTGACATTGCCAACTTTTTAAACACTATGGGAGCAGATATCCGTGGTGCTGGAACAGATATGATAAAAATAAATGGCGTTAAATCCCTAAAAGGTGGTCAAAGTTATAGCGTTGTCCCAGATCAAATTGAAGCTGGTACTTTTATGCTTGCTGCAGTTGCATCAAGAGGAGATTTAATAATTAAAAATTGTATAACAAAACATTTGGAATGTATAACTGCTAAAATATTAGAAATTGGTGGAAATGTAGATATGAATGGAGATAAATTAAGAGTTTGGTGCGATAAAAGGCCTTCAAAAGCCATTATAAAAACTCTTCCATACCCTGGTTTTCCTACCGATTTGCAACCTCAGATGGGCGTAGTATTATCTATTGCCGAAGGTACAAGTATAATAAATGAAAGTATATGGGAATCCAGATTCCAGTATACAAATGAATTAAATAAAATGGGGGCTCAAATAACTGCTCAAGGAAAATCTGCTATTTTCGAGGGAGTCGATGCTTTGCGTGGTGCTTCTGTATATGCAACAGATTTACGTGCAGGTGCTGCGTTAATTATTGCTGGAATATCTGCAGAAGGTAAAACCGAAGTATATAACTTAGAGCATATTGATAGAGGTTATGAAAATATAGAAGAAAAATTTAGAAATATAGGTGCAAATATACAAAGAGTTACTGAATAAATACAAAAAAGGATGAAGAAAATGTTTAAATATTGTAGTTTGTATAGTGGAAGTAGCGGAAATTGTTTTTTTGTTCAATCAGATACTACTAATTTAATAATTGATGCTGGTGTATCTCTCAAAAAAATAATTTCTGGTCTTGACGAAATACATATAAATGGAAAAAACATTAATGCCATTTTAGTTACTCACGATCATAGTGATCATACTAAAAGCATTGCCGCATTATCTAATAAATATAATATACCTGTATTCGCAAATAAAAGAACTTGGGAAGCAATAAGTAATATTGCAAATAAAATTCCAGATAATAATAAGAAAACATTTAATATTTCTGAAGCATTTTCTATAGGAGACATTAAAATATTACCATTTTCTATACCCCATGACGCTGCTGATCCTTGTGGTTTTAATTTGTATAATTCAAACAAGAAAATTAGTATTGCAACTGATATTGGATATGTATCTGAAGAATTACTCAACCATTTAAAAAATAGTTCTTGCATCTTATTGGAATCTAATTATGATCCAGAAATATTAAAATGTTCGTCATATCCATATATACTAAAGCAAAGAATAGCAAGCAAAACTGGTCATTTATCTAATATATCTGCAGCGAAAACATTAGTAAACCTATATAATTTTGGCTTACAAAAAGCATTATTAATACATTTAAGTAAAGAAAACAATTTTCCTGAACTTGCTTATGAAACAATTAAAAATGAAACCTTAAATTGTACAAATTTATCGATAGATATAGCTCCAAGAGATAAGCCAACTAAACTTTTTGAAGTTAGTTAAATACCTAAAGAAAAAAGATATCCCTAATATTTAGGAATACCCTTTTGTTAGAAAAAAAACCTTAAGAGAATTAAAATTTATGGGGGCATGCAGGGAAAGTGAAAAGAAATAAAAAACATTATTTATTTATTGGGCTGTTTATAATATAAATAATTGTTTTTCCCTGCAAGATTAATAACTAATATTATTTACTGTACTCACTTATGTAGTCCTTATGCTTGACTTTTTAGTTAAGCGAACTCTGTAGCAAACAAATTACAATAAATAAAATAATAAACAAATAATTTACTATTTTAATCTTTAATTTAAATTGTATTTACTTATTTTTTTAAGTATCATTTTTGAATATTTTTTTATGATAATTTTTCTGATAGTAAAAAATATAAGAAAAAATAATAAGAATTTAAAAATCATTCTTTCACCTAAAATCTCTGATTAAAATTATAAAATTAAATTGTACATTGATTAAATACATTACTATATTACTATATTTTTCAAAAAAAGTCAACAAAAACTTTACGACAAAATCTGCCAAATTATTACAGAAATCAACATTCCAACTAAGTCTCCAATTAATGCAGCAATTAAAACAAATCTAGTTTTTTTTATTCCTACTACACTAGTATAAACAGCAACTGTATATAGTGTAGTTTCTGTTGACCCCATAATTGTAGAAGCAATAAGACCTATTTTACTATCTACTCCATATTGTCTCATAATATTGCTTCCTATGGCAAGAGAGGCACTTCCCGAAATAGGTCTAAGTATTGCAAGTGGCATTATTTCTGTCGGGATATTGAAAAATTTAATAACAGGATAAATTAATTTTATTATAAAATCAAGAATTCCAGAGCTTCTTAAAGCACCTATTGCTACGAATAGCCCTACTAAAGTAGGAAATATCTTTATAACAATTTTAATTCCTTCTTTTGCACCATCTAAAAAAGTATCAAAGACTTTATTTTTTTCAATCAATCCATATATAAGTATTAACAAAATTGTCAAAGGAATTGCCAAATTTGATAAATAATTAATAGCTACCATAAATATATCTCCTAAAATTTTTTCATCAAAAGCTTTGCCGAACCAATAGCAGCTATTGCAGCACATATTGTGGCTATCCATACAGGAACTATCATTGCTGTTGGATTGCTTGAACCTAAGGAATTTCTTATTGCTATTACCGTTGTTGGTATTAATTGAATTGATGCAGTATTTAATACAATAAATATACACATAGAATTTGATAATCTATTTTTATCTTTATTTTTTTTCTGCATTGATTTCATAGCTTTTAACCCTAAAGGTGTAGCTGCATTTCCAAGTCCCATAATATTTGCAATCATATTCATTGTTATTTCGTTATGTACTTCTTCGTCCTTATCTATATCTGGAAATAATTTTTTTGTGATAGGATTTAATAATGTGCTCAAATGTTTTACTATTTTTGTTTTTGAAGCGATTTGCATAATCCCATTCCACAAGCACATTGTACCAAGCAATGAAATGGTAAGTTCCACTGCTGATTTTGTTGAATCAAAAATTGAATTATTTACTTCTGCAACTCTACCATTTAATATCGCATATATAAAAGAAATAATTATAAACAATGGCCAAAGTATATTTAACATACATCCTCTCCTTAATTAAAATTTATTCATTTAATTTTTTTATATGATAAAAATAATTTACAGAAAAAGGAAAAGTTATATTGACCTTTTTTGTATTTTATGATATTATTTAAACAAGTTAATATGTCGAAAAATGTAATTTTAAGGGGGCAGTCTATGAAATCAACTGGAATAGTAAGAAGGGTAGATGAATTAGGTAGAGTTGTACTACCAATAGAATTAAGAAATAAATTTGGAATTACTGAAAAAGATCCTATGGAAATATATGTAGATGGCAATTCAATAATCCTTAAAAAATATGAACCAAATTGTATCTTTTGTGGAAATTCAAAAAAACTAATAGATTTTCAGGGACAA
>CAYZMV010000037.1:0-7830 GCA_964479635.1 uncultured Clostridium sp.
CCTGTTGATGTTATTTTAAATGATAAAGTATTAATTTTACTTGGAATAATATATGCTTTAATTATATTTACTATAATATATTTATAGAATTTAGGGGTCTGTCCCCTAAATCCTACTTTTTTATATTTAGTTTTATATGAACTTCTCTTAATTGTTTTTCTGTAACATCTCCTGGTGCTCCCATTAATAAGTCTTGTGCTTTGCTATTCATTGGAAAGGCTATTACTTCACGTATATTTGGTTCATCTGTTAAAATCATTATCATTCTATCTAGACCAGGTGCCATACCTGCGTGTGGTGGGGCTCCATACTGAAATGCATTAAATAATGCAGGGAATTTATTTTCTATTGTTTCTTTGGTGTATCCTGCTATATCAAATGCTTTTATCATAATTTCTGGATCGTGATTTCTTACTGCACCTGACGATAATTCTATTCCATTACATACTAAATCATATTGATATGCAAGTATTTCTAATGGTTCTTTTTCTTCTAATGCTTTAAGTCCACCTTGTGGCATTGAGAAAGGATTATGGCTAAATGCTATTTTTCCTTCATCATCTAATTCATACATTGGAAAATCAACTATCCAACAGAATTTAAATGTATCTTTTTCTAACAAATCTAATCTATTTGCAAGTTCTGTTCTTATTTGTCCTGCTATATTCTCTACAACACCTTTTTTATCTGATATGAAGAATAAAGAATCTCCCACCTTTGCTCCAATTTGTTTTAATAATTTTTCTTTTGATTCTTCATCAATAAATTTTGCTATAGGTCCTTGAAGTTCATTTCCTTCGTTTACTTTAAGCCATGCTAGACCTTTTGCTCCACATTCTGATACAGCAAAATCAACCATTCCATCATAGAATTTTCTTGGAACTGCTTCAGCATTAGGTAATACTATTATTCTTACTATTTTACCTTTAAATGCATTAAACTCAACATTTTGGAATATTTCCGTAACATCTTGTATTATAAGTGGATTTCTTAGATCTGGTTTATCACTTCCGTATTTAAGCATTGCTTCTTCAAAAGGAATTCTTAAAAATGGAGGCTTACTTATTTTTTTATTCGAAAATTCCTTAAATGTATTATATATAACTTCTTCCATTACCTCAAAAACATCATCCTGTGTACTAAACGCCATTTCCATATCTAATTGATAAAATTCACCTGGTGCTCTATCTGCTCTTGCGTCTTCATCTCTAAAGCAAGGTGCTATTTGAAAATATTTATCTATTCCAGATACCATAAGTAATTGTTTAAATTGTTGAGGTGCTTGTGGAAGTGCATAGAATTTACCCGGATGTACTCTACTTGGTACTAAGTAATCTCTTGCTCCCTCTGGTGAAGAACTTGTAAGGATTGGTGTTTGAACTTCTGTAAATCCTCTTTCAATCATTTGATTTCTTAAAAATTGAGTTATTTTTGATCTTAATAAAATATTATTTTTTAGCTTTTCATTTCTTAAATCTAAAAATCTATATTGTAGTCTTAAATCTTCTCTTATTTCTTTATCTTCATTTATGCCAAAAGGTAAAATTTTTGTTCTTTTGCCTAATATTTCATAATTTTCTATTGCTACTTCTACTTCGCCTGTCGCTATATTTTTATTTATTGTTTCTTCGTCTCTTTTTTTAACTTTTCCTGATATAGATACTGTTGATTCAACTGGTATTCTAGAAATTTCATCAACTAACTTATTTTCTCCAGATATAACGGCCTGTGTAATTCCATATTGATCTCTTACATCAACAAAAACTAGTCCTCCTAAATCTCTTATTGTCTGAATCCATCCTGCAATTTTAACTGTTTCCCCAACATTTTTTAATGTTAACTCATTACAGTTATGTGTTCTGTACTCATTCATATTTCTTCATCCTCCCAAACAAAACGTCCCTGTATACTTATTGTATACAGGGACGAAGATATTTTAATTTTCTCCGCGGTGCCACCCTTATTGGAACTTTACTTCCCACTTTTAATTTTCTTTTATAAAACCCAATGTGTTTCGTAATTAAACTCATTTATAAATGCTTTCAGCCAAGGCATTTACTCTCTTTAAATAATTCTATTAATTACTTTCATTGTTAAATACCTTTTTATTTTATACTATTTTTACTTCATTGTCAATTATTTATACAATTTTTACCATATAATCAAACGACCTAATTTCTCGAATTTAATATTTTATTTATTTTTCCTACAAACTCACCAATAATTGGTTGATTTATGCTTTCATAATGTCTATATATATAATCATTGTTTTTAAAATCAATTTGCCATTCTCCTATCGAATAAAATTTTTCTTGTTCTTTATTTACAGATAGTTCCAATGTAAATAATCTTGGCATACCATTAGTTATTACTAAAGTTAAACACACTGTTTGCCCATTATCAGTTACTGGGATAGGCATAATAAAATTAAAAGACTGCATACCATTATCTAGAACAGAATATGATATTTCAAAATCACTTGGTTTTATTTGTCTATCAAGATCTATAATATCAATATCATCTTCATATTCTAATTCTTGCTTTGTTTCATTCCATAACTTACAAAAGTATTCTTTTATTACATCCGATCCTTGATTTATTAATAAACACATTTTTTCCCACTCTTCATATACTAAATTCCTTATTTTTTCATGTGACATTATATAATGAATACTAGATTTCTCGCTCATAATTTTCTCCTACTATATATCTACAATTTTATACATCTATAATATCACAGTAAATTTTAAAAAAAAGATTTCATATAGTTTTTAGTAAGCATTAATCTACATAATCTCCTAATCCATTAATTGAAATCCCATATGTTTTTGTAACTCTTTATCAATTATTTTTCTTATATATAGCCCATTTGCCTTACAATACCTCTGCACAGCTCTTTCAGTTTCTATTCCAAATTTACCATTAGGAGTTCCGTTAAAAAATCCTAAATTTTTTAGCTTTTTTTGTATTTCCATTACATCTGATCCATACATCCCTGATTTTAAATCTCTCAATCCTCTTCCAAAAGCACCATATACGCCATCTACAATTATAACTTCAGTTCCTATTGGAATTATATTATATAACTCCGCTACATCATCATTATTCATTCTTATACATCCGTGCGAACTTGCCCAACCAACAGAATATTTATCTAATGTACCGTGTATTCCAAACTGTCCCCAAGGAACATTTAATCCCATCCAACTTCCGTCCGGAATCCCTCTCCCCATTTTGCTTTTGAAATAACTGTCCACGTACCTATTGGTGATGGTGTTGACCACTTTCCACCTGAACATTTATATACTTTTATTAGTTTGTCATTTTCAAATAAAAATAACTTTGAATCTTCTACATCAACTAAAACTTTATATGTATTACTATTATTGCTATTTGAAGTTTCAACTGTTTTTGGGGGAATATATTTTTTTATTAGAATAAATACAAATAAGACTATTAAAATTATTAAAAAAATTTTTAAAATTGTTTTACTTTTATACATTTTTATCATAGTTAATTATATTAAATAATCAATAATAAATGCGTAAATCAAAATAATTTACGCATTTATTAATTTATTTAAATTCTACATATTGAATATTATCATAAATAAATTTGATTATGTCTTCTAATTTTTTTAAATCATTTCCAATATTTGAAATTTCTACATATGAAACCGCTCCACCTGATGATATTTGTTGAAATTCACTTTCAAATGATAATTTTTCGAAAATATCCATATTTTCCCTTGCATCTATATAAAATGAATCTGTGTAATAACCTTTGTCTGTTACATCTTTTATCTCTCCGAATTTTTCTTTATCAATTCTTGCAAAACGAGAGCATAAACTTTCTGACGGTGTTGCATATAGACTAAATCCTATTCCAGTTTCTTCTTTCCATTTATCTGTTGTTTTTCTCAGATGTTTCATTACTTTAAGGGCAAACTCGTGTCCTTCAGGAGTTGTGTGTGATACTCCTTTTATTAGTTTTGTTAATTCATATAGTCCAATATATCCTAATGAAATTGTAGAATATCCACCTTTTAACAATTTATCTATTTTTTCTCCTTCTTCCATACGAGCTATTGCTCCATATCTCCAATGTATTGGGCTTGTATTACTCAAAGTTCCAAGTAATGCATAATGTCTGCACATTAGTGCTTCATAGCACAATTCTAGCCTTTCGTCTAATAACCTCCAAAACTCTTCTTCATTTCCATCTGCAATGATTCCAATTTGAGGAAGATTTATGCTTACAACGCCTTGATTAAATCTTCCCTCAAATTTGCAGTTCCCATTTTCGTCTTGCCATAAGGATAAAAAGTTCCTACATCCCATTGGACTAAATACGTTTCCCTCATAATTTTCACGCATTTTTTTTGCTGAAATATAACTTGGATATAATCTTTTTGCAGAACACTTTATTGCGAGTTTTGTTAAATAATCATATTCTCCACCTTTTAGGCAATTATGTTCATCTAATACATATATTAATTTAGGAAATACTGGGGTAATATACTCTCCCTTTTCATTTTTTATTCCATCATATCTTTGTTTAAGTATTTCTTCTATTAACATTGCATTTTCTTTAATATATGAATCATCTTTTTTTAGATTTAAAAATAATGTTACACAAGGTGGTTGTCCATTTGTTGTAATTAATGTATTAATTTGGTATTGAATTGTTTGAACACCTGCGGATACTTCTTTTTTTAGTCTTTGCCTCACAAGTTTTTCTATCATTTTTGGTGTTAAATCATCACTAAATTCTTCTTCCATTTCTTTTTTTAATTTATAATAACTTTTTCTTATATATTTTCCTAGATGGCTAATATCTACAGACTGTTCCCCATATTGACTTGATGCAACTGTTGCAATTATTTGTGTCATAATTATACACGCAATATGAAAACTTTTTGGAGATTCTATTAATTTACCATTTATAACTGTTCCATTTTCTAACATATCCCCTATATTTATTAAACAGCAATTAAAAATTGGTTGCACAAAATAATTCATATTATGAAAATGAAGCAAACCTTCTTCGTGTGCTTTTGTAATTTTTTCGGGTAATAATATTCTACTTGTTAAATCTTTTGAAACTTCTCCTGCTATACAATCTCTTTGTGTTGATGCAAGTACAGCATTTTTATTAGAGTTTTTTTCAGACAATTCATTATTTTTATTTTTTATTAAACCTAATATGGATTCATCTGTTGTATTTTGCTTTCTCACTAATGCTCTAGTATAGCGATAAATCATATATTTTTTGGCAAGTTCAAATTTTTTTCTATCCATTAATTGTTGTTCGATAATATCTTGTATATCTTCTACTAAAATTCTTTTCTTATCAAGGTCTTCTATATATTTTGTTATTTCTCTAATTTCTGATTTTGAAAGTCTTTCTTTATCTTTTACTTCATTATTAGCTTTTTCAATAGCAATTTCTATTTTTTCTCTATTATAATCTACTGCTTTTCCATCTCTTTTTATTACTTTCATACTTTATCTCCTTTTATTTAAATAAGTAATTTTAGTCTTAATTTATTGGATATATTTATTATATACTATTATATCTATAATGCCGTTGCATTTGCAACAAATAATTTGATTTTTTTTATTTGCTGTATTATAATTGTTGTTTAGAGGTTAGAGATTAGAAATATTAGGTAAATTCCTACGAAGAATGGCTTTTTATCTAATCTCTAATTTCTAACTTCTAATTTCTAAATCACTATTTACAGGAGCATATATATGGATGTCACAGAATTAGTTCGGAAATATTGCCGAAAATTGTAATAAAGTCCAAAGAAAAACTTTCCCTTCTGGAAGTATTATTACTACTTATATGGAAAAAAGAAAACAAATTTGTATATTACTTTCCGGAAAAGCAGATTTAATTAGATATGACTTAAAAGGTAACCAAGATATAATTGAACACTTTGAACAAAATGATATTTTTGGTGAAGTTTTTCATGCAGTTAATACAAATAATGAACTTTTTGTACTTGCAACTAAAGATTGTGAAGTACTTATATTACTATATGATGACCTTCGTATAAAATGCAAACAAAATTGTAGTTTTCACAATACTTTAATTTCTGATATACTAGAACTTGTTTTAAATAACACAATCGCTCAAAATACTAGAATTGAAATATTATCAAAAAGAAGTATTAGAGAAAAGTTGCTCAGCTATTTTAATATTTTATCTAGTAAGTCTTTTAGTAAAAATATATATCTTCCATTTTCATTAACAAGTCTTGCAGATTATTTAAGTATTGATAGAAGTGCAATGATGAGAGAAATCCGCAATTTAATTGATGAGGGCTTTATAGAAAAGCAAAACAACAGAATTAAATTATTATATTAATTTTTTAATAAATGCATAAATTAATTTATTTTTATTTACATTTTAGTAATTGGATATATTTATTGAATTTAAAATATCTCTTGAATGATGAAAAATTTTTAAGATATAAACATTAGAATCAATTTTATAAAATATTCTATAAGACTTATATATCAATTCTCTATAATTTACATTATTAAATTCTGGTATTTTTCGTCCCATATATGGAAACATTGATAAATATTCTATTTTATTTATTATTTCTTCTATTGTTTTATTTGCATAATATATAGAATCTTTTGATATATATTCATTAATTTGTTTTAAATCTTCTTTAGCATCTATTTTTAATTTTATATTTACCAATATTAAATTCCTTTTTGATATCTTCTAAAGTACAGGTTAATCCTAATGCTATTGCTTTTTCACCACTTGCAACACATATATTTACTATATCTGCTCTTGTTGAATTTGGATTGTTTAATATTTCTTTTTCCATTGTGCATAATTCTTCATAAGGTAATTTTTTTAATTCTTCAAGTTTTTTTCTGTTTTCTTCTGCATATGTCATAATATCACAACCTTTCTTTTGCATATTTAATTTATGCATTTATTATTTTTTTATTATATAATAAAAGGAAAAAACTGTCAATTATTTTTTGACAGTTTTTTGACATTTTGTAAATTTTTATATTCTATATTTTTCTCTCTTATGATATGTTGTGTGTAATAATTTGTGTGCTTTATGACTTCCTGGTTTTTCTAAATATTCTTCGTATAATTTTTTCATAACTGGGCTTTCGTGTGATTTTCTTACTGTACTTTTTTCATCAATATCATATAAGCAGTCTGCTCTTAATTTTCTTATGTCATACTCACTTCTTTGTTTTGATGATCTAATTGGTTGACCACCACCCATTATACATCCTCCGGGACACGCCATTATTTCTACGAATTGATAATCTGCCTTGCCATCTTTTATTTCATCCATTATTTTTCTTGCATTTGCAAGTCCATGTGCTACTGCTACTTTTACATCTGTATCTCCAATTTTTATAGTTGCCTTTTTAATTCCTTTTTTACCTCTTACAGATTCAAAATCTATTTCTTTTAATTCTTTTCCTGTAATTGTTTCATAAGCTGTACGAAGAGCCGCTTCCATTACTCCACCTGTAGTTCCAAATATTGCTCCAGCACCGGCTAGCTTCTCCCATTGGATCATCAAATTTACTATCTTCTAACTCTGTAAATTCTATATTTGCTTGTTTTATCATTCTTGCAAGTTCGCGTGTTGTAATTACTGCATCCACATCATTTAACTCTCCATTTTTCATTTCTTCTCTTTGTCTTTCAAATTTTTTTGCTACACAAGGCATTACTGATACAACAAACATCTTACTTGGATCTATTTTTTCTTTTTCTGCATAATATGATTTTAATATGCTTCCAAACATTTGATGTGGTGATTTACAACTT
>CAYZMV010000037.1:7840-9992 GCA_964479635.1 uncultured Clostridium sp.
TGATAAGTGATCTAGCAATTCTGGATAGTTCATTTCTATAAATTTTACCCAACCCGGACTGCAAGAAGTAATCATTGGAAGTGTTCCACCATTTTTGAATCTTTCTACAAATTCATTTGCTTCTTCCATAATTGTTAAATCTGCACCTGTATTTGTATCAAATACTTTGTCAAATCCTAATTTTTTTAGTGCTGTTACCATCTTACCTGTTACATTTGTACCAATTTTCATTCCAAATTCTTCCCCTAAAGCTGCTCTTACGGCTGGTGCTGTTTGCACTACTACAAATGTTTCTTCATCTTGTAATTTTTTCCATACTAAATCTGTACTGTCTTTTTCACGAAGTGCTCCAACTGGAAAAGCCGTAATACATTGTCCACAAAATGTACAGTTTACATCATTTAAACTTTTATTTCCAACTGTTGATATACAAGATGCAAATCCTCTTTGTGCACAGTCAATCGCACCAATTTTTTGTACATTTTTGCAGGTTGATACACATCTTCTACAAAGTATACATTTACTAAAATCTCTAACTATTGAAGGTGATAAATCATCTATTTTATGTTCTGTTTTTGCTCCATCATATTCAATATTTTTTACATTAAATTTCATTGCAAGTGTTTGTAACTCACAATTTCCATTTCTTGTACAAGTTAAACAATCTCTATTATGGTTTGATAGTATCAAATCAAGTATAATTTTCCTTGCTTCTATAACATTCTTTGTATTAGTATGTACTATCATTCCTTCTTCTACTTGCTGTATACAAGATGCCACAAAACCTTTTCTTCCTTCTATTTCTACAATACAGATTCTACAATCACCTATTGCATTAACTTCTTTTAAATAGCAAAGTGTTGGTATATCAATATTCACTTTTTTTGCAGCCTGTAATACCGTAGTACCTTTTGGTACTTCTACATCTATACCGTCAATATTTAATTTAACTAAATCTGACATTTTGTTTTCCTCCTTATATGTCTTAATTAAGCTATTGCATTAAAGTGGCAGTTTCTTTGGCAAGCCCCACATTTAATACAAACATTTTCATCTATTTTAAATCCATTTTCTCTATCGCCTTTAATTGCGCCCACAGGACAATTTTTAGCACACAAGCCACACTTCTTACACTTTTCTGAATTTATAGAAAAACCAATCAATGCTTTACATTCTTTTGCCGGACATTTTTTATTATTTATATGTGCTAAATATTCATCTTTAAAATATTTAATTGTGCTAAGTACTGGATTTGGAGCTGTTTGACCGCAAACCACATACAGATGCTTTTTGTATAGTTCTTGCAAGTCTTTCTAGTTTTTCTAAATCTTCTCTATCTGCTTTTCCTTCGGTAATTTTTTCTAGAATTTCCAGCATTCTTTTTGTACCAATTCTACAAGGTGTACATTTTCCACAAGATTCATCTACTGTAAAACCTAAATAGAATTTTGCAAGATTTACCATACATTTTGTATCATCCATTACAATTAATCCACCGAGAACCCATCATTGAACCTATTTGTGTAAGTGATTCATAATCAATCGGTGTGTCTAAATGTTCTTTCGGAATGCATCCACCCGAAGGACCTCCTGTTTGTGCTGCTTTAAACTTATGTCCGTTTGGGATTCCTCCGCCTATATCAAATACTATTTCTCTCAGCGTTGTTCCCATAGGTACTTCAACTAGTCCAACATTTACAACATTTCCACCTAAAGCAAATACTTTAGTTCCTTTCGATTTTTCTGTTCCTATTGAACTATACCATTTTGCTCCATTTAATATTATTTTTGTTATATTTGCATAAGTTTCTACATTGTTTATTAATGTAGGTTTTCCCCATAGTCCAGAATTTGCTGGAAATGGTGGCTTTATTCTAGGTCTTCCTGACTTTCCTTCTATTGACTCTAATAACGCAGTTTCTTCTCCACAAACGAAAGCACCTGCACCAAGTCTTACTTCCAAATCAAAATCAAAATCTGTTCCAAATATATTTTTACCTAATATTCCATAATCTCTCGCTTGGTTAATTGCTGTTTGAAATCTATGTACTGCTATTGGATATTCTGCCCTTACATAGATATATCCTTTACTTGCACCTATTGCATATCCTGCTATCATCATAGCTTCTAAAACGCAGTGTGGATCACCTTC
>CAYZMV010000038.1:0-9857 GCA_964479635.1 uncultured Clostridium sp.
TTTTTTTACCTATTGCATTATCTATTACTGCCATTTTTTGTGCTTTTGAATATTCTGGATTTAGATTATCAATTATTGAGTTTATCCATTCTTCCGCTTCCTTATATTCACTAACAGTTGAAATAGGTTCAAGAAGGGAACATTGGTCATTAAGGTCATTAATAATTTGTAAATTGGGGCAGATGTCACAAACTTTAATAAATTTAGTTCTCTGCTCTTCTGTAAATTTTTCAGGATTTATTCTCATTAAATTATCTAATCCACGATAATCTTCTAAATTTCTTTCCAAATCCAAAATAACTTTTCCACCATATTCTGTAGTTTGTATATTAAGTGCTGATTTATATTCTTCTGGAAAATTAGTTGTATCAATGCTCCTTTTAACATCTTCTTTTAGTATAGCTAATATTTCTCTTTTTTCATTTAATGTCAAATTAAGATTTTCTAAATTTGCTACACAATCCTTTTGCTGTTTAGCATCTAACTTTCGTATAGCCTCGTATGGGTGAATATTTTTTTCTTTTGCTTGTTCTAATAATTCTCTTAAATCTTGTGCATCCATTATTTCTCCTCATTTGCATTTGTAAATTTTGTTTGTTATTATGTTTATATTATCATATTTTTTTATTTTGTAAATACTTTTTTAACACTTACTGTGTTAAAATTCCATTTGGCGTATCTATTATAACTAATATGTTTTCTTCTCTTCCAGTATCAGTATTTATATAGAATAAAAAATCAGTATC
Source organism: uncultured Clostridium sp. (assembly GCA_964479635.1). Lineage (GTDB taxonomy): Bacteria > Bacillota > Clostridia > TANB77 > CAG-508 > CAG-452. The sequence continues at coordinate 747 of CAYZMV010000038.1, forward strand.
ATTTATTTTACCCTTAAATTCATAGCAAAGTATTTCTGTTTTCCATTCTGTTGGAATTATAGCTAATCCTTCACTTGTTATTTCCAAATTTTTATTTAAATTTGCTTTTGCCTGTTCTTTCGATATCTTAACTTTTGAAATATCTCTTGTCGTGTGGTTATTTAAATATCCGCTTGTTTCCATTCCTAAAACTTCGCCATTGTCTAGTGCTATTTTTAACTTAATTAAATCTGGATATATTACTACGCCATCTTGCTCGTATGCATAATTTATTGTTACAATGCCTGATTCTTTTAAATAATATGTTTCTTTCATATTATCAATTCCTCGCGATTTCAAAAACTCCTTACCTATCTTATTTGCTTCATCTTGCGAAAGTGCTTCTATATTTACCTGCCTATTGTAATTCATATTTACAATATGACCACCCTTTTTAGATATTGAAATTGTTAGAGGGTTATTATCATCACCATCTTTTACCTTACAACTAAAATCAAATACTTGTATATCTCCATTTTCTACTAATCCATTAGAATTTAATTCCACTATTTTATCTTCTCCAATAAAATCTTTTGCTATTTGTTTTGCTTTTTCTTCATCTATTTCTTCTCCAGTAAGTCCTTTTTTTTCGGCAGATTCTATATGTTCAGAAAACGCCCCATCATAAATTAATCCAGCATATTCTCCAAAATTTTCATCTAAATTTTTAAATGTTTCCGCAGATAAATTATCAACTTGTTGTGCAAAAGCTATTTCGGTATCTTTAGTGAGCTCATCCCAACTTATTCTTCCCTCATTCATATCAGTAGATAATTGATCTAAAGTATTTTTTAGTTCTTGACTATAATCATGTAATTCTTTTAAGTTGTCTAAGTCTTCTTGTGAAAGTTTTTCATTATATATATTTTTTCGTGATAAAGAATAACTATATTCACTTACTTGATTTAAAAATTTAGCAGTATTTGCAAGTTCTGTGCTAGACACTGGCAGTTGTGCTAAGTATACTTGTGCAAGATTTGCTTCACGCCACACTTTACTAAGAGTTTCTGCACTATGTTCAGGTGTACTTGTTATTGTTGCTTTAGCTAAATAATTTTCTACATCTTGTACATAGTCAATTAATTCATATAAAGCTAGATTATATTGATTATAAGTCGCTGTTGTATATTGCTTTTTTTCTTTATATAAAAAATATCCTAATACTATACTAATTATTATGAGTACAATCATAATCCCATATAGATAATTTTTTTTCATTGTATTTAAAAATTTATTCATACTTTCTCTCCATTCTATTTACAAAAATTATGCTTTCCAATCGTTTTGACTATTGTTTTTGACCAAATCCAACTACTCGTTGCTGTAGCGGGATTATAATAAAAAATGCATCCTCCTGTTGGATCCCAACCATTTAAAGCGTCTTGGGCTGCTTTTACTACTGTGGATGATTCATCAATAGGTACATTTATTTGTCCATCTGCAACTGCTGTGAATGCACCTGGCTGATAAATTACTCCTGCAATCGTATTGGGAAAATCACTATGTTTCACTCTATTCATTATTACTGCACCAACTGCAACTTGTCCTTCGTAGCTTTCCCCTCTTGCTTCGCCATTGATTGCTCGTGCCATAAGTTGCAAATCAGATGCGGAATTACTGCTAGCTGCAAATGTCTTATTGTCATTTAAATTATTGGAAAAACATATTAAACAAATAGAACATATAATTATTAAAAAAATATAAAATAGTGTTTTCATTTTCCCTCCATTAATAATAATCTTCATTCAAATATATTTTGTATTTTTTTTGAAAAATTATACTTTTTTATGGTATAATTTAAAAAATAATTATTATGAGGTTTGGTAGAGTGAAAAAAATTTTAATTTTTTATGGTTCATACGGTGGTGGGCATCTTTCTGCTGCAAACAGTATCAAAGAATATATAGATGCAAATTATACTAATACAGAAACAATTTTAGTAGATTGTATAGAATATATTAATAAAGCTTTAAACAAAGTTACAACAAAGGCTTATGCAGAAATGGCTACAAATGCTCATTGGGTATGGAAAAAAGTATATTATGGATCAGAAAATGGAGCACTTTCTAAGGTAAATGATAAAGCTCAAAAATTATTGTCCATAAAATTAAATAAACTTTTGCAAGATTATAAGCCAGATTTAATAATATCAACACATCCTTTTAGTAGTCATATGTGTGCCATTTTAAAACAAAGGAAGAAAATCACTTCTAAAATTGCCACAATAATTACCGATTATGCTCCACATAGTCAATGGTTAGTACTTTCTGAATATATAGATTACTTTTTTGTAGCACATGACGGTATGAAACAAAATTTAATAGATAGGGGAATAAAAGAAAGTCAAATAAAAGTAACAGGAATACCTTTATCCAATAAGTTTTTAACTCATTATAATAAAGAAAACATATTATCAAAATTTAATTTATCACCAAAAAAGAAAACTATTTTATTTTTTGCAGGCGGGGAACAAGGTTTTGGTAGAGAGAAAATTTTTGATATTATTACTCGTGTTATAAAAAATTTTCCTAATTTACAGGTTATAGCAATTTCAGGGAAAAATGATAAATTAAAAAAACATTTTGATAAAATAGTTACAGAAACAAACGCTAATGATTTTGTAAAAGTTCTATCATACACAAATAAAGTTCCTGAACTTATGAGTGTATCTGATTTAATAATAACAAAACCAGGAGGTTTAACAACAACTGAAAGTTTGGCATCTGGTCTTCCTATAATAGTTATTGATGCAATTCCTGGTCAAGAAGAAAAAAATGCTGAATTTTTAGAAAATAAGGGTGTAGCATTGTGGATTAAAAAGCACGATAATATCGAGGAAGCATTATATAAAATTCTAGATAATCCAGAAAAATTGCAGTCAATGAAAACAAATGCTAGACTTTTAGCAAAGAAAAATTCAACTAGAGATATTTGTGAAATATTATTAGGGAAATCATAATTCCCTTCTTCCCTCTAAGGCTTTACTAAGAGTTATTTCATCTGTATACTCTAAGTCTCCCCCAACAGGAATTCCGTGTGCTATTCTTGTAACCTTTATTCCTAGTGGCTTTATAATTTTTGATAAATATATAGCTGTTGCTTCTCCTTCTACCCTAGGATTTGTAGCAATTATTACTTCTTTTATCTTATTATTACTAATACGATTTAAAAGTTCTTTTATTTTTATATCTTCTGGTCCAATTCCATTCATAGGAGATATTGTACCGTGTAAAACGTGATATACACCTTTAAATTCATGTGTTCTTTCCATGGCCATAATATCTCTTACATCCTCTACAACACATATTATTGAATTATCTCTTTTAGGACTACTGCATATTGGACAAGGGTCTGTATCAGAAATATTAAAACATTGACTGCAATATTTCAAATTTGTTTTTGCATTTATTATTGAATTTATAAACTCATTCGTCTCTTCCTCATTTAAATCTAACATATGAAATGCAAGTCTTACTGCTGTTTTATGACCTATGCTTGGCAATTTTTCAAAACTTTCAATTAATTTTTCTATTGATGGTGAATAATAAGACATATTACATCATCCCCGGTATATTATATTTTCCCATAGCTGTATTTTGTGCACTATCAACTTTTCTTAATGCCTCATTGATACAAGTTATTATTAAATCTTGTAGCATTTCTACATCATCAGGGTCTACAACGTCTTTGTTTATTTTTATTTCTTTAATTTCTTTATTTCCACCTACTTTTACGCTTATTGCACCGCCACCAGCTGTTGCTTCAAATTCTTGCGTCTGTAATTCTTCTTGCGTTTTTTCTAAATCAGCTTGCATTTTTTTGGCCTCTTTCATTAATTGATTAATATTCATTCCTCCAAAGCCACCCATTCCTTGAAATCCACCTCTTTTTGAAATTTTAAATTCCTCCTTTTATTCATCTATAATATTTATTGGAATATCTGCATTTGTCATTATATTATCCATAGCATTACTTGTTAAATTAGCTTTTTTTTTATCTTCCGCACTTATAAATTTTATCTGCATTGTTTTACCCGCTTCTATTGAAGCAATTTTTTCTATTTCTGCTTTATTTTCATTACTCTCTAAAATATTTTTTGCAAATGCATTTTTATTTGCAATTTCCACTTCAATTACCATATCGTTTATTTCTCTTGCAGTACTTCCAATAAGATTAACATATATGCCCATCTTCCCATTTTGCTTTATTTTTTCAATTACATTACTCCAGTATGAAAGATTTTCTCCTTTTGATACTTCCTTATTTTTTTCCTTACCTTCTGTTTTTTGCTGAACAGCACTTTTCTCTATCTCCTTTTGCTCTTTATTTATTTTGTTTGTATTTTTATTTTTCGCTTCACTTTTTATTTTTTGTGATGTAATTATATCTACATCATTACTAACTTCTAACTTCTCATTTCTCACTTCTATATCAACACATTCTTTTATTATTCCAGCTTCAAACATTATTGTTTTTTGTGAAGACCATTTTATATTATTTGAAAGTTCTGATAAATTATATATTAATTGTAATAATTTTTCTTTAGAAGTCTTTTCTGCTAATTCATTTACTTGATTTTTTTCTTCATCATTATATATTTCTAAATTTTTACTTGATTTGTATACTAATATGTCTTTTATATATTTTATTACTTCCCATAAAAAATTATCAATATCTTTTCCTTCGTTTATTATAATGTTTATGTTTTTAATTGCCTCATCTACATCTTTTTCAATAATAGCTTTTACAATAGCATTTATTTGACTTCTTTTAGGAATACCAACTAAATCTCTTACAGAGTTTTCATCGATTAATCCTTTTTGTTCCCCAATGCATCTTTCTAATATGCTAATTGCATCACGCATTGCTCCTTCTGAAAGCACAGCTATAATTGTTAAAGCTTCTTCTGTTATTTCTATATTACTTTCTTTGCATATTATTTTTAATCTTTTCACTATATCTTGATTAGAAATCCTTTTAAAATCAAATCTTTGACATCTTGAAAGAATAGTTGCTGGTAATTTTTGTGGTTCAGTTGTTGCAAGTATAAATTTAACGTGTTCTGGTGGTTCTTCTAATGTTTTTAGCAAAGCATTAAAAGCACCTGTTGATAGCATATGTACCTCATCTATAATATATACTCTATATTTCGCACGTGTTGGTAAAAAATTTACTTCATCTCTAATACTTCTTATATCTTCAACACTATTATTTGAAGCAGCATCCATTTCTACAACATCTGTAAGAGAACCAGAAAGTATTGCTTTGCATATTTCGCACTCATTGCAAGGTTCTCCATCATGTGGATTTAAACAATTAACTGCTCTTGCTAAAATTTTTGCTGCAGATGTTTTTCCTGTTCCTCTTCCACCATTAAAAAGATATGCATGTCCAACTCTTCCAGCTATTATTTGTTTTTTTAGTGTTTCTGTAATATGCTCTTGTCCAACCATTTCATTAAAATTTAATGGTCTAAATTTTCTATACAATGCTGTATATGACATATTTTCCCCCTTAAATTATAAGTTAACTTCTCTATGGAAAGCAACTCACATAGAAGTTGCATACTTATCGCTGCTTCCTTTCAGACCTGACGAGGTTCGTAGCTTTCTATTGAATTACCCTCCATACAAAAGTTAACTTATTATCTTAGCTTTTTCATTATATAATTTTATTTTTATATAATCAAGCTTTTTTATACATTTACAATCTTTTAAATACAACATTTGTAAGTTCATTATCTTTTAATACTCCTACTCCATCTTTTAATATGTTTCCTGTAGGTAAATCTAACACTATATTTGCTTTAAATTTTTGTTCAGATTCGGTTTCTATAATTAAATCAAAAGAAACTTGAAATTTTATACTTTCTTCATCTAGTCCTGCCTTTTTAAGTAATCTACCATCGCTTGGTAGGTTTTCATTTTCACTAAATACATACTCTCCTAAATTTCCTGCAGTCACACTAAATCCTATTATCCCACCTTGATTGTTAATTTGAAGAGTTTCTGTACTAGTTGATTGTCCTCCTAAATATTCTAATGAATTTTCAATTTTATATTCATCAGAATACTCATATACATCTACTGATGTAGTTGGTCTATATATATCTATTACCATATCTTCATTATTTTTTATAATATTAAAATTTTCAATACTTACTTTTTTTATGGCACAGTCTTTTTTATAATCACTATTTTTTTGAATTACTAAAAATATATCATTTTTTTGTAAAATCTCGGCTTTCCACGAGTTTTCTTCATTTTGATTAATATCTGATTCAGCCGTACTGACAATATTAATTTCTTTTAAATTAAAAGGTAATTTTTTTTCTCCTTCTATATAGTATCTAAACGTAAGTAATAAAGCAATTACTAGTATCATTACTAAAATAAATGTTATTATACAAGCATTTATAATTCTTTTCTTAGAGAAATTATTTCCTTGCATTTTTTCCTCCGTTTCTTCTTTCTTAACATTTTAAAAAAATCTTTTAAAATATATTCACATTCTTCTTGTAGTATTCCTGTTTCTACATCTATTACATAATCAAATTTGTAGTTCTCTATATTTATAACAGATTTACAAGCTCCAGTTCTAGAATCAAGTGTACCTATATATATTTTTTTTATTCTAGAATTTATTATTGCCCCTATGCACATCATACAGGGTTCTAAAGTTACATACATTTCGCAGTTATCTAATCTCCATCCATTTAATTTTTTATTAGCTTTTTGAATTGCTATAATTTCTGCGTGAGAAATACTACTTTTTTTTGATTCTTTTAAATTATGAGCCCTCGCAATTATTTTTCCGTCACTAACAATAACTGCTCCTACAGGTATTTCTTCCTTTTTGTATGCTTTTTTTGCCTCTTTTAAAGCTTGTTTCATAAATTTTTCTTTTTCTAACATATCTAATCCTATTATTAATAATAATGGTGACCTTGGTCAAAAGTATTGAAAGCATTGATTTTAAGCCATCTTTAGTCGTTTTTAACTTTGTTTTGTTTTTATTTTATCTCTGCTTTTGCTCTGTGTCAATACTTTTGCATTTTATTTATTTTTTGTTATTTATTTGTATATTTTAAAAATTTTTTTGTATTGCATTAATTATTGCATTAATTTTAATTAAGCTATTTTTATTGTTTTTTCTTACTCAAAAGTTTTAAAGTATTATCATAACTCTCTTTATTTCTTTCTTTAATTTCTTTTAATTCATTAATTTTGTATTCTAAAGATGAGATTTCATCTGATGTATTATTTTCTATATTGTTATATATTCTTTTTAATTGTTTCTTTATTTTCCTTTTGTTTTTAGTTACATATAAAAATTCAAATTCTTTGTCCAGATTTTCTTTTAAAAAAATATTTTCTCCTTGTATTTTATCTAACAATATAAATTCTTTTTCATTCTCTTCAATTATTGATACAGTATTAAATTTTATAATATCACAATTATCAAATTTGTTTATTACATACAATTTATCCATTATTATTACCTCAACAACAATGAGTATATAACAAAAAAAATAACTGGTCAACAAAACTTTTTAGCTATTATCAGAAATATTCAAAAAATTAAAGGCTAGTTGATAATAACTAGCCTTTTTTCAACATTATAAGAAGAGAGGTTGCTTTTTGCAATCTCCCAAAAAATACCTGCAGGTCAAAGTCTAAATAGACAGATAATATAAATATATCCAACTTTTTATGGCTTTAAGCCACATATGTTTTACCAGAATAATATCCTGCTATCCAGCCAGATGGTATTCTTATCCAGACATCATTTCCAATGTTTTTAACTTCTTGGCAAGTTACTCTTGTTCCAGCCTTTAAACATCCTGCATTTACTCCAGAACTGTAAGCATTTGCTTTTGCATTATCTGTTAATTGATTATATGTTTTTTGTGAATAGTTCGTTCCTGCTCCGCTTCTTACTTTTAATATTACTTGTGTTGTATATGTTGTTCCTACTTTAAATTTAGAATTATTTAATCCTAATTTACTTTGATTTATAGGTCTTAGTACTGCTATGTACCCCGTAAATGGATTGTCCCTATATCCTACTGCAAGTCTTTTCACTCCGTTTTGGTCAAAGAATTTTCCATTTACATCTATTAATGCTATATGTCCATATCCTCCACCATAATTACTTCCATATACTAAAACATCTCCAACCTGTAATTTTGAACTCGTTGATACTTTTGTAAAATAATCTTTTGGGTAATTTGTTGCCCAGTCTTTCGCGTTTCCATATGCTTTAAATGGTTTTCCAAATACTTGATATAAATATTGTTGTATTAAACTTACACATTGTCCTTTAAACGAATTTTCTTGTGGATTTGCTACACTACCTTGATTTAATGCCCAACTTCCAAATTCTGCTAATGTCATTATTCTTCACTCCCCTTTTTTTCTATAGTTACATCTTTAAAATCTCCGCCCATATAGTCTTTATCTACTTCTTGATTATCTTCCATAATTATTCCTCCTTATTTTTATTACGGTATTATAAAAAACGGCTTGCGACAATCCGTTTTAATCCGTCTTTTTATCTTGGTTAATATCATTTGTTGTTTCATTTTCAGTACTTTTTTCAATTTTTGTATTTCTTGTAAAAAAATATGTAAAGACTGCAGTTGCGATGTTAGAAAATAAAGTAAAAACAATTTGAAAAATATCCCAGTTTCCTTTTACTGCAATAATTAAAACCAAAGCTATAATTGTAAAAGTAAATGCTATTGTTACAAAACTTTTTAAATCAGTCCATGCTTGTTTCATAAGTAGTTCCCCCCTTCTATTTTAACAATTTATATTGTTCTTTTATGTAAGCCATCTCACTGTTTACAAAGCCATTTGTTAATTTTAATTTTTTAATAATCTTTTCATATTTATCAAAGATTTCAAAAATTGCTTCAAATTCTTGTCTTGTTTTTTTAACGCCATTTCGTAAATCTCCAGCAAAACTGCATATCATATATCGCATCTGGATTCTTTGATTATCTAAAAAATCTTTTAGCATAAAATTTAATATGGCTGTCATACCACCAATTACTATTCCTGCATCTCC
>CAYZMV010000039.1:0-9817 GCA_964479635.1 uncultured Clostridium sp.
TAATTAAAGGTGCTCCAAAACTTTTATCTAATACAACATTTCTTCCTTTTGGTCCAAGTGTAACCTTAACTGTATCTGCTAAAATATTTACACCATCTAACATTTTTTTTCTGGCTTCTTCACCAAATTTAATTTCTTTTGACATACATATCCTCTCCTTTTATTTTACTAATGCAAGAATATCCTCCTGCTTTACTATTGTATATTCTGTACCTTCATATTTTACTTCTGTTCCAGAATATTTATTTATAATAACTCTGTCACCTTCTTTTATACACATTTTTACATCATCTGTTCCTGGTCCTACTGCAACTACTTCTGCAATTTGTGGTTTTTCTTTTGATCCGCTTGATAGAATAATTCCACTTTTTGTTGTTTCCTCTGCTTCTATCATTTTAATTAGTACTCTGTCTGCTAATGGTTTAATCATAATCCATTCCTCCCTTTAACTTTAGATTATACACAATTATTGTCACATTTTGTGACAAATTAGCAGTCGAGTTCTTCGACTGCTAATAATTTATACCCTTTATAAAAAAAAGTCAATAGGTTTTATTAATATTTTTTAAAATTTATTTTATTTCTCTTGATTGTTTTATCATTAAGTCCCCAAATACCGCATATCCAGTGCTTGGATCATTTACAAGCACGTGAGTTATTGCACCTACAAATTTGCCCCCTTGTATTATTGGTGCTCCACTCATTCCGTTGTACTATTCCTCCTGTTAGCTCTAACAATTTTTCATCTGTTACTTTTATTAACATACTTTTGTTGTCAGAATTATTATTTCTATAAATTTTTGTAATTTCTACTTCGTACTCCTTTCTAATTCCATTCTCTATATTTAATAATATCTTTGCCTTTCCTTCTTGTATTTCTTCTCTATTTGCCACTTCCACTTCATTAATGTTACTTATACCTAATTTACTATTATCTTTTATGTTACCGTAAATTCCAAAATTAGTGTTTATACTAACATCACCAATCGTTTCTCCATTTATTATGCTACCTTTTATTTCTCCCGGAACTCCTTTTTCTCCTTTTGCTATAGAAGATATTTTTGACGTTACCAATTCTCCACTCGATATATTTATCAATTCATCTGTATCTATATCTACTATTCCGTGTCCCAATGCGGCAAATTTATTGCTTGACGGCTCATAATATGTTATTGTTCCTATACCGGCTGCTCCATCTCTTACCCATAGACCTAATTTATATTCATTATCTTTCGTTTTTATTGGAGCTATTGTTGATATATATTCTTCACCGTCTCGTACATACTTTATATTTACAGTTTCTCCTTTTGACTCATTTACACTGCTTAATAATTCAGAAGTACAAGTAATTTCTTTTTGATTTATTTCTACAATCATATCTCCCTCTTCTATTCCAGTATTTTCATACGGTTTTTGTCCTTCTACTTCTGTCATTCCAACAACTAATACGCCACTTGTATATAACTTTAACCCAACTGAATTTCCAAGTGGAATTACTTTAGTTTTTGGTATTGTAGTTAATTCAATATCTTTTACATCTATTAAATTAAATAAACTTAAAGTTAGTTTCTTTTTTTCTACTTTGTTTTCATTATTTATATTACTCGACGTTTCTATTGTTTCATAATTATTGTTTTCCTCTTTCACAGTTACTCCTAAAATCACACCCAAATTTAATTTTTCTCCTTTAAATAAAGCTATATTATTAGGTATTGCAGTGATGTTGGTTGTGTATATTAATATAAGTAATAAAAACAATATTAAACAGGTCCTTAAAAAAATTTTTTTCATATAAAAATGGTCACCCTATTTTTAGGATAACCATTTTTTAATTTTATAAACGAAATATTTAATTTTTAATTAATGCGTTCGTCAATTTTTACACTTTATTCATTTTTAAATTCGTGAGTAACATATCTTTCCCTTGCAAGTGCCCTGTCGTATGCGTTTTTATACAGTTGCCATTTTCCAGTATCTTCTCCAACGCTTTCAAATAAATTTCTCTGTACTAAACAGTAATAACAGGCCTGACTTAAATGATTAGAATAATACTTAATGTTAGAACCTTCTTCATAGGATTTTAATAAATAATCTATATTTCTATATCCTGTTAATGTACCTGGTATTCTTATTTTATCACAATAAGGCAAATGATAAAATCCGTCTACTCCGTCAAAATATATCTCATCTGGATTTACAAATTCTTTATTTGCAGTGCTTGTTGCTACAACATAATTATTATAAGATTTCATTCCTATTGGAATATTTTGAACAAATGTTATTATTGATACATTGTTTAAAATTTTATCCCAATCTTCTTCTGTAAGGATTGGTAATTCAAATGTGCCAGCAGAACCATTACGGCTATAGCTTGTTATTGCTTGATTTAAATTACTAATTAAGGTTTGTTTTATTATTGCTCTTCTATGATCAGAAAATATGTCTGTATTTCCATCTTTAAATGGACAAAGGGTTTCATTTCCATATAAATTTGTTGTGTCTGCTTCTTCTCCATATATTTGTTTTAAACCCTCTTGATTTCTTTGCATATCTTCTATAGTTAAACCACCTAATTTGCCATGAACCCAATCTGAAAAAATTTTTGATTCCCAATAATAATTGCTTGCACTATAATCTCTATCCCACTCTGGATCGCTTTTTTCTATATGCTTATATCCTTCTTCTGCTGTACCATCTGATTTAATTGATGTAATTATTTTTTTATCCTTTACACTACTAAGATCACTCAAATTCGTTCTTGTTCCGTCTGCATTTACTATAAATGGCTCATTTACATTATATGTATCAAAATAAATCTTAATATTATCTAATGAATATATATATGGGTATTCTCTTGCTTTTGTTATTGGTTCTGTTAGGCTTTCAAACCAAATAGTTTCCTTTAAGGTCTCTGCCTCTAAGATCTCTGCCTTTAAAATTTCTAGTGTAGAAGAATCAATTAAATATCCTGATTTATTTATTTTAGTTGCCCCACCATCTATTGTTCCACGTATTGTAATATAATTATCTAATGTGTAATCTACTACTATATCTATACCATCTTCTTCTTTTACATATCTTTCCGAATACGTGGCAAAAGGTTTTAATACGTATGTATAATCTGTTTTAGCATTATCTGGATCTAATGTAAAACTTTTTGGGCCAACGCCATCAATATTGACTTTTTCATTTCCTCCTCCCCTTGCTGGTTCATATAATATTTTTCCTTCATTGCTTTCTATATCAGTCTCAGGAAATCCATCCAACTTATCCTTTAAATCCTCACTCATAAAAATAGCCTGACCCTTTTCATCTTTTACTATTTGTTTAACTTCTGTTGGTGAATAAATATAATATCCATCATATAGGGTAAATACAATCGCAGGAACATACGCCATAATTCTTTCTTTATTTGCTCCTGCAATTCCTGTACTGTTTGCAAAAGAAGTCATAAACGTATTTATTGATGCCATAACATCTCTACGTTTTGAACTCTCTACCGATGAATATGTTGAGTTCCATTCAACTGTATTTATTTCAAATGCTTCTACTGCTGTTTTTGTAGCATCTAATAATTTTGCATTATACGAGGCTTGCATATTAACAGTATCTATTTGCATTGATATATAATATGAGAATATTAAAATAACAGGTATAAATATTATTATAAAAATTACTGTCAAATTAGATAACTTCATTTGTACACCTCTTATATTTTAATAAAGTGAGATTTGAAATGGATTATTTTTATATATATTCCATATCAACTCTCACTTTAATATATCTTTTACTTTTAATTTCCTGTATTTATAACCATACTTGAACTACTTGCTCCAATTTGATATGTTCCTTTTCCTGTAATTCTATACATAAATGTTCTTAAAGATTGAGCTATTGTTTTATTTGTATTTTTTGCTGTTACTATAACATTATCACCTTTTTTTAAAGGATATGACTTTTTATCATCGGGATCATTTGCAATGGTGTCTAATATTTCTGAAGTAAATGTTGAATAGCGTAAGTTTTCTCCTATTAAATTTCCAGATGTTAAAGCTGATTTTTTACCAGGATTTTCATCTAAATGTTGTACTTCTATTTCAACATCATAAGTATTTCCTGTTGCTCCTAATCTTTGAATATAAGCATCATAATCACTTTCTGTTATAGCTCCTGCAGTTGATATTGTACTAACAAATTCAGATGTTGCTGCTTGGGCTACACTTTGTGCTATATCGTCATTTCTTTCTGCTACTGACATAAGCGGAACTATAAACATTAATATTGCTGCTAAAAATATGGCTATAATTGTTATTAATGTATCACTCATATTAGTATCCTCCTTATCCATTTATTATTGATAATTAATAGTGAATAATGAATTAAAAATACAATTCACCATTCATTATTAATTATTATATTATATCACATAAACACAATAGGTGGAATTCACCCACCCAAAATGTTTATGGTTCTTATAATATTTTATAAGTAATATAAATCTTATTTCCACCCGGTATTATAGGAATACTAGAACCATCGTCAGCTTCCAAAGATTCACCACCAAATGGAGCCTCAGTAAATTCTTCAACAAACAACTCATCTTTATAAATTTTTAATAATTGTTCATATATAAAGTTGTTTAAATTCTTATCTTTCAATGCACTAGTTGTTGGTGGCACTGCATCGGAATCTATATTACCGTCAACATCTACAACAGTTTCTCTGCCACTATCAAAAATATATTCTGCACCACCTAAAATAACTGTGACAGAAATTGATTCGGTGTAATATTTATGTAATGTTGAAATAACATTTGCTACTGTAACTATTCTATCTTCTTCTTTAGAATTTAAGTTGCTATAGAAATTTGTTTCATCACTATAATACATAACATAATCAGATGTTGAACGAGCAGTTGAAATAACTGAAAAAGTTAGTACCAAAGCTAGTACAAGTACAAATACCGCAAATCCAATTTGTAAAGCATCTACTGCATTCTCCATATTCTTTTTCTCCTTCGCTATTTCTTACAGCCAAATACTTACTGAATGTCAATCTTGTCAATATAACCTTCTTCAGAAACGGCATTAGCTGGAGTGATTATCTTTTTACTACTTTCAGTCCATCCACCATCACCGTTATAATGAACCTTAACTGTGTAATTTTTGGTTGCAGAAATACTGCTCTCTTCTGTGCTAGATGTAACCGAAACTTGATGAGACTTATCAGTACTATTATTAGCACGAACATTTTCAAGCAAAGTTTTTATTTGTGACCCTTTTACCGTTCCTACATAAGAACTAAATTGGGCATTAAATGTTTGTATGGTTTGTGAAGCCATTTCAGATGCTCCTGTATCTGTAATGGACTGTCCTGATCTAATCAATACTATTCCTATTGTTATTAATAGTATTGATATTAATATTGCTCCTGCAATAATTAACGCTTTTGACGCATTCTCCATATTCTTTTCCTCCTTTGCATTTTTTATTTATTTTTTCTTTAGTGTTTTTTCACTAAAATATTGATAACTTTGTTTTGGTTAAAAATTAATGATATTTAAACTACCAAAAATCCAATCATCTATTTTTCAATCCAAATAACATATACATATCCATTTTCAGATGTATTATTTGGGTTTTTACCATATATGAGATTCTTAGCAGATGGCACAGTTTTAGAAGTATCACCATAATAATACATAGTTACAGAATAATTTGCAGTCGATGAAATAGTAGTTTCATTAACCGCCTTACTAGCATCCGCATTCGAGTACACAGCAACTTGATGTGATTTATCAGTAGAATTATTTGCACGAACAGTTTCAAGTAAAGTTTTTACTTGTGACCCTTTTATCGTTCCTGCATATGCAGTAAATTGGGCATTAAATGTTTGTATATTTTGTGAAGCCATTTGTTGTGCTCCTGTATCTGTTATTGATTGTCCTGACCTGATTAATACTATTCCTATTGTTATTAATAGTATTGATATTAATATTGCTCCTGCAATAATTAACGCTTTTGACGCATTCTCCATAATTTTTCCTCCTTTGCATTTTTTATTTATTTTTCTTTAGTGTTTTTTCACTAAAATATTGATAACTTTATTGTGATTTAGAATAATGTTTTAATTTATATGGTTTTATTCTAATTCTTCGAATATCATTTTTGATATTTTACCTGTTTTTTTATGATATTCTATGCTTGTACATTTAAATTTTATTGTACTAAAATTTTTAACAAATTCTGTCATTTCATTATTATATATTTCTTCCATAGGATATGTTTTATCTATTGTTGTCATTTTTAAATCTATTTTTATACTGTTTTCATTATTTTCTATAAAATATTCTTTATCATCCTTTTGTACATTATTTTTTTTATTTTCATCTATAACCTTATCAATTAAAGAAGCGAGTTCTGTTCCTAATATTTCTTTATTTAAATATTGCTCGTATTCTTCATTTTCTCTTTTTAATTCTGTATTTTCTGCTCTTATATTTATTAGGAGTAAACAAGTAATGCATATAATAATAAGAAGTATTGCTAATATAAGTAAAAAGTTGTTTTTCATTACAAGCCTCCTATAGTTATATTATAATGTTTTTTGTTGTGTTTTGCAATATTTTTTTAAGATTTTATGGTAATTCTGAAAATTTAATAGATTTTACTAAACCAGTATTATCATTATACTCTATGTCTTCATGTTTACATTTGAAATATTTTACATCACCTGATCCATCATCTGCCGATGCATTTTCTTTTATAGTCTCTATTAATTTATCTGAATATGCTGGATCTGCTAAATGTATTCTTCCCAAAGAAACATCTACAGTTGCTTCACCCGTCTGTTCACTATAATTTTTAGCAAAATTTACAAGTGAAACTATTTCTTGAATAATAATATTTTCTCTTCCATCAAATTTTGTAAAATTTGCATTAAATTTTTGTATTTCAGTTGCAGATAATTTTTGGTCATAAGTTTCTCCTAAACTAGCATAAGTAGTAAATAAATATACTGCTATTGAAATTATCAACATTGCTATTAATACTCCACCTGCTATAATCAAGGCTTTTGATGCATTTTCCATCGTTTTCTCCTTTACCTTTCTATTTGTTCAAATGTCATTTCATTTATTCTGCCTGTTTCTTCATTATATTCCACATTTGTGCATTTAAAAGTTGCTTTTTTAAAATTTGTAAGTGCAGAGTAAATGTAATATGTATAGTTATCCTGAGATATTATATCATCTTTATCTGTTTGATCAAAGAAACTCAGTATATCCTCTTTCATGTCCAATGTGTCGTAATCCCAGTCTCCCAAACTATACTCTCTACCTTCTTCAAGATCACTTGTAGAAATACGAAAGCTTGAACCTAGATCTCTTCTTAATTGCCTAGCGGTCATATCTTTTTCTCTATCTCTATCGTTTATTTCTTTAGAGTTGTCTATTCTTTTTCCTGTTGTTTCAAAATCATTTTTAACTGTTAATCTTATATTTATATAATATGGATCAGTAGTTATTGCCTCTATATTTTTATTATGATCTATTGCTTTATTTACTACTGTTATTATATCAGTCCCATACATTATTTGCTTGTTATATGCTTCATAACCCTCATTAAATTCTGCTATTTGTTTTGTGAGTGTTTTTCTATCTTGTGAATCGGCAAAACCATTTGCAGATGTATATACATATACTAATAGAGCTAACACCATCATTGTAAGAAGAATTCCTCCTGCAATAAGTAGTGCTTTTGATGCATTTTCCATATAGCTTCCTCCTTTGTTACATCATAGTTGACATTTCTCCAAATGCATTAGTCATACTCATTAATCCTATTACTACTAGTGGAACAATTAAATATCCTACAAATAGTCCTATCATAGGAGTAAATCCAATCGCTTTTCCTATCATTCCTTTTCTTTTTATTAATCTTTCGTTTGATTCTTTTCTTTTTTCTTGATAGTATTCTCTTTCGTTATCTAATTCGTCAAATGCTTCATTGATTGGTATTTTTTCAACTGCTGATTGAAGTCCTTCAACAATACGTATCATTTGCTCATCATTGATATCATTTTTAAGTTCCTCTAATGCTTCCCACGCACCTGCTTCATAGTTGTTAACACATTTTGTTATTGGTTCTTTGAATATGTTAGCATATCTTTCTAGCCATTCTAATATCATTTCAACGTTTACTCTTTCAATTTTCATAAGCATTAATATAATTGTTTGGAATTGCATTACTTCGTTTTCTATTTCTAGCTTTCTCATAATTTTTTGGAACATTAAAATCCATTTTGGTGCAAAATATCCGTCCTAGAGCAAACACACAAGCAAGTAGCCATTCAAACCACTTTAAATACTCTTTATTTATAATCTTTAATTTGTTTTCAATTCTTGCTGTTGCTTCATCAATTTCTTCGTCTGTTGCGTCTTTATAGTATTCAGAATACTTAATTTCTACTCTTAACTCTTCTGTTGTCATTTTTTTGTTTTTAAATCTATCCAAAAAATAATTATCTTGTTTTGTAAGAAATATCGCCTGTTCTTCTTCTCTTTCAGACATAGTTAACAGGTTATATTCAGAAGATGGATTTTCATAAACATACTCAATCGCGACATTATGTATTTGATTAAATAGAAATAATGATATAACAAATACTGCTATACAGGATGTAATTCTATTTATATAAAATGTTTCCATTTTTTGTTTACTTGCTGCGTCTTTTAATAAATTTATATCTTTTCTATATTCTTTTGTTTTTTCTTTAGGTATAAATAAATCTACTATTTTTTTTACTATTGGATTTTTATATATCTTCATTTGCCAACAATTATTTGGATCTTTATAATCATTGTTTGTTGACATATTATCCTTAAGTTTTCTTATTAATATATAGCATACAAATGTTGCTATAACTAATAATAGTTGTACTATAAATCCTATTTTTCCATTATAAAAACTAGAAGTAAATGAAAAATTGCTCACTGCCCAACTTTTTAAAGGTTGTATAAGTAGTATTGGTACTATTGCTATTACTGACAAACTTTGAAATACATAATCTAATTTATCTCTTTTCATTATTTCAATTTGCATTTCTTGAGTTATATTATTTAGATTTTTTAAATACAATGATGCACCATCTTTATCTTTTCTATCACCAAATTCTTTTGTTAAATATGAAATTCCTGCAAATTCTTTTAAGAAACTGTTTGGTGCTACATCGTAATATTTTTCCAATTCCATTTCAGGATCATCTGAGGTTAATATTTCGTAAATTTTTTCTCCCTGTCTTGATACCTCTAATTGATCTTTTTGTGATACATCATATATTGCTTCTTCTACCATATTAAATTCGTGATATGCGTGTCTGATTTCTGCAAAAAAGCCTATTTGTTGTTTTAATAATTTTGTATCTATTTTATCTACCATTCCTGACATTATTGATTCAATTAGGAATATTTCAAATAATAATAGTATTGATAGTAATAAAAAGTTATCATTTGTTAATAAGATTATTAAAATTGTAAGCGGTATAATTATTAGTATTGCATTTAATACTATTTTTGCCGTTTGCTTTCTTGTTAAATATTCATCATCAACATTTATAATTTCTAGCTTTCTTCTAAGTTTTAGTACATATCTATTTAAAAAAGGTATTCTTATAAAGTATATGTATAGCTTTTGATACATTATGTCTGTGGAGAATTTTTTCTCTTTTGTACCTTCCCTTAATTTTTTTATTCTCTTCATATCTGATTTGTTTAAGGTCTTTTGTATTAGAAAATATGCTACTATGATAATTAAAAATA
>CAYZMV010000040.1:0-9738 GCA_964479635.1 uncultured Clostridium sp.
GGTTCAGGTATGGTACATCCAAATGTATTAAAAATGAATGGATATGATCCAGAAAAATATACAGGATTTGCGTTTGGAACAGGTCTTGATAGGTTAGCAATGTTTAAATATGGAATTACAGATATAAGGTATTTTTATACAAATGATGTAAGATTCTTAAGTCAATTTGATAGAAGGGATGTGGAGTAATTGAAATTAAGTAAGAATTTTGTTAAAGACTATGTTGATATAGATGTAGATATAAAAACATTGGCGGAAGATATGACAAAAGTAGGTAATGAATATGATAGTGCTTCAATGCTAATTAATGCAACAAAATTAATTATAGGTGAAGTGCTAGAATGTAAAATGCATCCAGATTCAGATCATCTTCATATTTGCAAAGTAAATATTGGAAAAGAAGTTTTAAATATAGTTTGTGGTGCACCAAATATAAGAAAAGGATTAAAAGTAATTGTAGCACAAGCAGGAGCCGAACTTCCAGGTGGAGTTACAATTAAAAAAGGAAATATTAGAGGGCAAGAATCAAATGGAATGATATGTTCTATTGCAGAACTTGGACTTGAATCTAAATTCTTAAAAGAAGAAGACAAGACTGGAATACACGAATTACCAGCAAATGCACCAGTTGGTGAAGATCCAATTAAATTTATGGAGATGGATGATGAGATTGCTGATTTTGAACTTACAGCAAATAGAGGAGATTTGTTAAGTATTTTAGGTATGGCTTATGAATTAGGAGCGATATACGATAAGCCTGTTAAGGAAATAGATTTAAAACATAGTGAAGTAGAAGAAGATGTAAATGATAGTTTTAAGGTAGAAGTTGATACAGAAAATTGTAATTTATTTTTGGCAAAAAAAGCGTTAAATGTGACAATAAAAGAAAGTCCAGCATTTATAAAAAATAGACTTATAGCGAGTGGAATAAGACCAATTAATAATGTAGTTGATATAAGTAATTATGTAATGTTAGAAGTAGGTCAACCACTTCATTTTTATGATGCAGATAGATTAGGATCAAAAATTCTAGTCAGAATGGCAAAAAATAACGAAAAGCTAACAACACTGGACAATATAGAAAGAACTTTATCAGAAGACGATATAGTTATTACAAATGGCACAGAGGCAATAGGCCTTGCAGGTGTTATGGGAGGACTTTCAACAGAGGTTGAGAATGATACAAAAAATATCATAATTGAATCAGCAGTGTTTGATGGTGTTAAAATAAGATGTACATCTAAAAAAATTGTAAGAAGTGAAGCAAGTAATCGTTTTGAAAAAGGATTAGACCCAAACAGAACATATATGGCGATTGAGAGAGCGTGTACACTCCTTGAAAAATATGCAGATGCAAAAATTGCAAAAGGTACAGTTACTTATGATAAAGCAGATAAAAAAGAAAAGAAAATAGATATAAAATTTGAAGATGTAAATAATCTTTTAGGAGTAGTTGTGCCAGACAAAGAAACATTAAATGTATTTAGAAAATTAGGATTTAAGTATTCCGTAAATGGTAGAGTAATTACAGTTACAGTACCTACAAGAAGAATGGACATATCAATAAAAGAAGATTTAATAGAAGAAGTAGGAAGAATTTACGGAGTTGATAATATCGAAGGAAAACTACCTATACTTCCAACGAAAGCAGGTAAATATGATAAAGTATCAAGAGAAATTAGAAACAAGATGATAGGGCTTGGATTGAATGAAACAATGTCGTATATATTGATAAATGATAAAGAAGCACATAAATTTACAACAGATGCATTTGAAGAAATAAAACTATTAGATCCTCTTACAGAAGATAGAAATACATTGAGATATAGCATAATTCCATCTCTTTTAAAAATATATGAATATAATTTAGACAGAAATAATAAAGATGTATCTATATTTGAAATTGGAAAAGGCTTTGGAAAAGTAAATAATGAGTATATAGAAGAAGAAAAACTATGTGTGCTTATGTCTGGAAAATACTATGAAGGAATAGGTAATACTAAAAATGTAGACTTTTACATAATAAAAGGAGTAGCAGAAGAGTTACTAAATTATTTAGGATATAATGGAAGATATAGTTTTGTAAGAGCATCAGAATTTCCAAAAGAATTTCACCCGGGTCAAACAGCACTAATTTCTGTAAACAATGATGCTGTTGGAATAATTGGAAAAATACATCCAAAAGAAACAAAAGAGGATGTATATACAATGGAAATTAATTTAAGCAAACTACTTTCTAAAAGAGTAGGAAAAATGAAATATAAAGAAATATCTAAGTTCCCAAGCATTAAGAAAGATGTTGCATTTATTGTAGATAGAAATTTAGACTCAGCCATAATAGAAAAACAAATTAAAAAATCTGCTGGAAGTTTGCTTAATAATATAGAGGTATTTGATTTATATATGGGAGAGCATGTTCCCGCTGATAAAAAATCGATAGCTTATTCATTAACATTTAGTGATAGTAAAAAAACTCTAACAGACGATGAAGTAACAGGAATATTTAACAAAGTTATTTCAGATGCAGAAAAAGTATTAGGTGCAGAGATAAGAAAATAAAAAAATATAGGTTTACAATAGATATGACACAGTAAATATAAAAAATAAAAAATTGAAGGAAATACCAAAATATGATAAAGTTGTTTTAATCACAAAATAACTTAAAATATTGGAGGTATTTCCTATGAGTAATAGTATAACACAAGATATACAATATAAGCAAACAGTAGTAGAATATTCATACAGACATGGAGTAACAAAAGCAGCAATAAAATTTAAAATGTATAGAAAAACAATATATAGGTGGAGAGAAAGATATGATGGGACAGCACAGTCATTAAAAGATAGATCAAGAAGGCCACACAGCCATCCAAGACAACATACAGAGGCAGAAATAAAAAAGATAAAAGATTACAAAGCCAAAAACAAAGAAACAGGATTGGTAGTATTATGGTTGAAATTACAGAGGAAAGCAGGATATACAAGAAGTTTAACAAGTTTGTATAGAGTAATGCAAAGGATAGGAATATATGAAAAGACACCAAGTAAGAAAAAGCAATATGAACCCAAACCATATGAGCAAATGAGATATCCAGGAGAGCGAATACAGGTAGATGTAAAATTTGTACCATTAAATTGTCTAACGAAAGAAATACAAGAGACAGAAGGAAGATATTATCAGTATACAGCAATAGATGAGTACACACGAAAGAGAGTATTATGGGCAAGTAAAGAACATAGTACATATGCATCGACGGAATTTCTAAAGATAATAAAAAAGAAATTTCCATTTAAGATAGAATGTATACAAACAGATAATGGAACAGAGTTCACAAACAGATTAAATCCACAAGCAACAAGGAAGAAAACGAAATTTGAAAAAGAATTAGAGAAATTAAAAATAAGGCACAAGTTAATAAAACCGAAGACACCGAGACATAATGGAAAAGTAGAAAGAAGTCATAGAAAAGATCAAGAAAGGTTTTACTACAAAAGAAAGTTTAAGAGTTTTGAAGAATTTGAGAGGAAATTAGGATATTGGGAAAAAGAATATAATAGTTTTCCAATGAAACCATTAGGATGGAAAAGTCCTAATGAGCAATTAAAAGAATATAAACTTAAGAAAAGTGCATAAAATGGAACATTTTATAAGTTTTCTTAAGTACCGCAACGAAGTTGCGAGGAGCAGACAACACATATAAGGTATTTCAAATATAGACAGTTCTAAAAGAGTGTGACATATGTTTGACAAACCTACAGTGCAGAGATAAGAAAATAAAAAAATTAATTGAAAAATGAATTTAATTGTGTTAATATAATTCTATGGAAAAATTTTGAGGAGTGAAACATAAATGGCAAAAAAGAAAATAGATAAGCAAAAATTAGTTACAAGAATATTAGCTGGAGTATTAGCAGGTCTTATGATATTGAGTGTAGCATTTACATTAATTTGGTATTTAGTGGTAAAATAATATACAGATATGTTTTTAAGCTCAAAAAACTTATGAGCACTACAATAAAAATTTGAAAGGGAGCACTAATGAAAAACACATTGTTTACACCAAATTTAGAATTTACAAGTCAAGATATAGTAAATTATTTAAATATGTTAAGAGAAAATCCAATAAAAATAATTACTTTAATTATAGATGTGGCAATAGTATTATTTTTAGCAATAAAATTTATACAGCTAGTTAAAAAAACTAGAGCTTGGCAATTAATGAAAGGTATATTATTTTTAATAATTGTTACGTTATTAAGTTCACTTTTAGAATTACACATACTAAATTATATATTAACATCATTTATGACGTATGGAGTAATACTTCTGATCGTAATTTTTCAGCCAGAGATAAGACGTGCATTGGAACAATTACGGTACAAGTAAATTAACAAGATTTTTCGGAATAGATAAAGATATAGAAACAAAAACAAAAGAAAATATATATAAAATTGTAATTGCAGTATCAGAACTTGCAAAAAATAAAATAGGAGCATTAATTGTGATGGAAAGAGATATAAAGTTGCAAGATATAGTTGATACAGGAATTATTATGGATGCAGAAATATCTCCACAATTATTAGTGAACATATTTAATCCGAAAACGCCACTTCACGATGGTGCAGTTATAATTAGTGAGAATAAAATAAAATCAGCTGCGTGCCTTTTACCATTATCTAATGATAAGAACATATCAAAGGGACTAGGAACAAGACATAGATCTGCAGTAGGAATGTCGCAAGAATCAGATGCAATAGTAGTTGTGGTATCTGAAGAAACAGGAAAAATATCAATCGCAAAAGATGGAACATTAATAATGGATGTAAAAGAAGATGCATTGAAACAAATATTAATAAAAAATATTGTAACAAAAAGATTTGGAAATGAGAATTTAAAAAAGAAAAGAGTTAGTTTTAAAGATAAAATAAAAAGTAATCAAAAACTAGATAAAAAATCAGAAACAAAATAAAAGTTTCTGATTTTTAATATATATAACAACATTAAAATTGCCAAAAAAGCATTGACTAATATTTCCAATTTTTGTATAATAATAGCGAAATAGGAAAAAGCAGAAATGTGGTTGTCATCTCTTTATACATAAGATAAGGAGGTGATGCTAATGATAGAACAATATTTATTACATATTATTATATTACTTTTTATTGGACTAGTTTCAGTAACTATTATAGCATTTACCTTAATTATAGCTTTAGCTGTAATTATGAGTAAACAATAAAAAAGACACATTCTCTGCTTGACCGTTAGAGAATGTGTCAAAACAATTATCTGATGGCAACCACTTTTTTGTGGATTCCTATTTCTAAATTTATTATAACATATTTTTACAAAATGTAAATAAAAAATGAAAAAATAGAAAATTAAAAAATGGAGAAATATAAATGAGAAATATAAAGTTAACAATAGAGTATGATGGAAAAAAATATAATGGTTGGCAAAAACAGCCAAATAAATTAAATATACAGGGAGAAATAGAAAATGCGATAAAAGAAATAACGGGGGAAGATGCAGAATTAATTGCATCAGGTAGAACAGATGCCGGTGTACACGCATATGGTCAAGTTGCAAATTTCAAAACTAATAGTAATTTACCTATCGAAAAATTTGCAATAGCATTAAATTCAAAATTAAAGAAGAGTATAGTTATAAAAGAAGCAGAAGAAGTAAGCGAAAGATTTAATTCTAGATACAATGCGAAGCAAAAAACATATAGATATATAATCAATAATTCTAAACAGGGTACAGCAATATATAGAGATTTAGAATATCATATTCCAATAAAACTTGATGTAGATGAAATGAAAAAGGCAGTAAAATATTTTGAGGGAGAGCATAATTTTAAAGCTTTTAAAGCAAGTGGAACGAGCAGTAAAAGTAGTATAAGAACAATATATAAAGCAGAAGTAATAGAAAAAGAAGATAGAATTTTTATAGAACTTACAGGTAACGGCTTTTTATATAATATGGTAAGGATAATTTCAGGAACATTAGTGGATGTAGGCCTTCGGAAAAACAAAAGCAAATGAAATACCACAAATTATAGAATCAAAAGATAGAACAAAAGCGGGTAAAACACTTCCTGCACACGGGTTATATTTGGTAGAAGTAAAATATTAGGATTTAGGTAGCAGACTTCTAAATCCTATTTTCAATTATTTTCCAAACTGCCTCACAATAAGTTTTCTTCTCAGAAGAAAATGGAAGAAAAGGTATATCTTTTAAGGGATTTAATATATTATTCAATTCAGATACTCTTGCATCTACTTTAGTAGGTGCTATTTTATCAGCTTTATTTGCAAGGATTATACAATTAGCCCCAAACCCTTTTTCATTTACTATATAGTTATACATAATTTTATCAAATTCAGTTGGATCGTGCCTTATATCTATTAAAAATAAAATTAATGTAATTTGTTTTGTGTTTTGTAAATATTGTTCTATGAACTCTCCAATTTTATGTTGATCTTCTTTAGACATTTTACTATATCCATAACCGGGTAAGTCAACAAAATAAAAATTATTATCAATATTATAAAAATTAATTTGCCTAGTTTTTCCGGGCTGACTGCTAGTTCTAGCTAAGTTCTTTCTATTAGTTATGGTATTTATAAAAGAAGACTTACCAACATTAGATTTTCCAACTAAAACAATTTGAGGAAGATCTGATTTAGGACACTGATTAAAAGATACAGCTGATATTTCAAATTTTGGATTTTTAACTATCATACAAATCTCCTTTCTGTTAAATAAATTGTTGTTTATCTAATTATTTTTTTGAAACTATTTTTTGAGTTCCACCCATATAGGATCTCAAAACTTCTGGAATATTAACACTTCCATCTTCATTATAGTTATTTTCTAGAAATGCTATAAGCATACGAGGAGGTGCAACAACTGTATTGTTTAAAGTATGTGCAAAATAGTTTCCTTTTTCACCTTTTATACGAATCCCAAGACGTCTGCTTTGGGCATCTGTCATATTAGAACAACTTCCAACTTCAAAATATTTTTTTTGCCTTGGACTCCAAGCCTCAACATCGCAAGATTTTGCCTTTAAATCTGCCAAATCTCCACTGCAACATTCAAGAGTACGCACAGGTATATCTAAGCTTCTAAATAATTCCACAGTATAAGACCACATTTTATCATACCATTCATAACTTTCTTCTGGTTCACAAATAACAACCATTTCTTGCTTTTCAAATTGGTGGATTCTATACACACCTCTTTCTTCGATACCGTGAGCACCCTTTTCTTTTCGAAAACAAGGGGAATATGATGTCATTGTATAAGGAAGTTCTGATTTAGGCAAGATTTGATCCTTAAATTTACCTATCATAGAATGTTCACTTGTACCAATTAAATACAAATCTTCTCCTTCTACTTTATACATCATTGCATCCATTTCCTCAAAGCTCATAACACCTGTTACAACATCACTACGTATCATAAAAGGAGGAATACAATAGGTAAATCCTTTATTAATCATAAAATCTCTGGCATAAGATATAATAGCAGAATGAAGTCTTGCAATATCACCAATTAAATAATAAAAACCATTTCCAGCAACTCGACGAGCGGATTCTAAATCAATGCCCGATAAATTTTCCATTATATCTGTATGATATGGTATCTCATAATCTGGTATTACAGGTTCACCAAATTTTTGTATTTCAACATTTTCAGTATCATCTTTTCCAATAGGTACAGACTGATGAATCATATTTGGAATTTTCATCATAATTTCTTTAATTTTATTACTATATTCATCAGTTTCTTTTTCAATATTTTCTAATTTAGAATTAATTTCATTTACTTTGCATTTAATATTTTCTGCCTCATCTTTTTTGCCATTACGCATTAAGTTGCCAATTTCTTTGCTAAAGGAATTACGCTCCATACGAAGATTATCGCCTTCTAATTGTAACCCTCTATATTTTTTATCTAACTCAATAACCATATCAACTAATTCTAATTTGTTGTCTTGAAATTTTTTTCTAATATTTTCCTTAACTAAATCAGGATGCTCTCTTACAAATTTAATATCTAACATATTACCCTCCATAAATAACATTAACTTATTTTATACTCTAACATAAAATGAAAAAATTTTCAATCTTAAAAAAGCATTTATACATTAAATATTTGACATTGCCACAAAGTTTAATGTATAATCAAAAATAATCAAAAAGTGAAAACAATAGAATAAATGCATTTTAGTAAATATTAATTTTTCTTGTATTAGCATTCTTGTTTTTTTACATAAAAGATTATATAATAAATGCATTAGTTAAATTAAGGAAGAAAGGAAGTAAATTTATGGCAGTTAGCAAAGAAGAAATTTTGCATATAGCAAAACTTGCAGACTTAAATATTAAAGATGAGGAAATAGATGAATATGCAAAAAACCTGCAAGATATATTGAATTTTGTAGACGTATTAAATAATGTAAATACAGATAATGTTGAAGAATCAATAGGAGCTGTAAATAATACAAATGTATTTAGAAAAGACGAAATAAAAGAATTTGGAGATAGAGACATTTTATTACAAAATGCACCTGAACAGGAGAATAATATGTTTAAGATTCCAAAAGTAATTTAAAACGAATTATAAGCGTCGTCTTACGTTGTTAGTCATCGCATAAAAAATCCTCAATGTGCCTATGCACATTTCCGGTTTTTTAGCTCGACTGCCTAGTAATACTCGCTTCTAATCCGTTTTGATAAAATTATGAATAATTGCGTAGGAGGTAAATAATGGAACTTTATGAATTAACGGTTCACGAATTGTTAGAAAAGTTAGATAATAAAGAAATAAGTTTAGAAGACATAACTAAAAGTTACATAGATAGAATAAATGATAAAGAAAAAGATATACAAGCTTTTGTCAATATATATGATAAAGAGGCTTTGGAAAAGGTAAAAGAAATTAAAGAAAGAGACACAAAGTTTGCAGGTATTCCAATAGGAATAAAAGATAATATTTGTATTGAAGGAATAAAAACAACTTGAAGTTCTAAAAAGCTTGAAAATTTTGTCGCTCCATATAATGCAACGGTTATAGAAAGATTAAATAAAGAAAATATGGTGTACCTAGGGAAACTTAATATGGACGAGTTTGCAATGGGGTCATCAACAGAATATTCTGCATTTAAAACAACAAAAAATCCTTGGAATTTGAATACAGTACCGGGAGGTTCAAGTGGAGGTTCTGCTTCTGCAGTAGCTTCAAATATGGTACCGTGGGCATTAGGATCAGATACAGGAGGATCAATTCGTCAGCCATCTTCTTTATGTGGTGTTGTTGGATTAAAACCTACTTATGGATTAGTTTCAAGATATGGGTTGGTAGCATTTGCATCTTCGCTTGATCAAATAGGACCAATTACAAAAGATGTACAAGATAGTGCAATGCTTTTAAACTTAATTGCAGGATATGACGAAAAAGATTCTACATCAGTAAATGTTCAGAAGAAAGATTATACAAAGGCTTTAAAAGAAGATGTAAAGGGATTAAAAATAGGGGTTCCAAAAGGATATTTTGGAGATGGAATAAATGAAGAAGTAAAAACAGCAGTAAAGGAAGCAGTAAAAAAATATCAAGAAATGGGAGCAATTATTGAAGAGTGTTCATTAGATGTAGCAGATAAATCTTTAGCAGTATATTATATAATTGCTTGTGCAGAGGCAAGTTCAAATTTAGGAAGATTTGATGGA